>JAFSSV010000201.1 GCA_017450825.1 Synergistaceae bacterium | reverse complement strand
TCTTGATGTAGTCGGCGTGGCCGGGGCAGTCGATGTGAGCATAGTGCCTCTTCGGGGTCTGATACTCAACGTGTGCAATGTTGATTGTGATTCCGCGTTCTCTTTCTTCGGGGGCTTTATCGATCATGTCGTAGGCTGTGTACTCAGCGAAGCTCTGAGTAGCAAGGCATTTTGTGATAGCTGCGGTC
The DNA here is from genome assembly GCA_017450825.1 of Synergistaceae bacterium. GTDB lineage: Bacteria > Synergistota > Synergistia > Synergistales > Aminobacteriaceae > JAFUXM01. The sequence goes on along the minus strand of JAFSSV010000201.1, from coordinate 25,165 downwards.
AAAGTCGTCTTGCCGTGGTCGATGTGCCCGATAGTACCAATGTTCAAGTGGGGCTTATTGCGTTCAAATTTTTCTTTTGCCATAATAAAAAAACTCCTTTAAAAAAAATTAAATTCTTCCCTGTAAAATCTTTTCGCTGACTTCAACAGGGGTCTGCTCGTAATGGTCAAACTGCATAGAATAATTAGCGCGACCCGAAGTCTTGCTTCTCAAATCCGTAGCATAACCAAACATTCCGACCAACGGAACGAAAGCTTTTATAGCTCTTGCGTTTGCTCTCATTTCCATCCCGTCAATTCTACCACGCCTTGAAGATAAATCGCCGATTACATCGCCTACGTATTCTTCAGGCGTTACAACTTCGACAGACATAACAGGCTCCATTAAGACCGGATCTGCTTTCTTCATAGCCTCTTTAAAGCCCATTGACGCTGCAATTTTAAACGCCATTTCGGAGCTGTCAACTTCGTGATAAGAACCGTCAACAAGCGTAACCTTTACACCGATGACCGGATAACCGCCTAACACGCCGGACTGTACAGCCTCTTCGAGTCCTTTCTCAACGGCCGTAATGAATTCCTTCGGAATTGCTCCGCCGACAATCTTGTCTTCAAATTCAAATTTGCCGTTTTCGATAGGCTCAATATCAAATACAACGTGTCCGTATTGACCGCGGCCGCCGCTTTGACGAATATATTTGCCTTCAGCATGAGCAGGCTTGCGGATAGCTTCCCTGTAAGATACTTGCGGGTTGCCGACTTTAACATCGACACCGAATTCACGCTTCAACCTGTCAACGATTATTTCCAAGTGAAGTTCGCCCATTCCTGAAATAACAGTTTGGCCGCTTTCCTCGTCATTATGAACTTTGAACGTAGGATCTTCATCAGCAAGAGCGATAAGGCCCTTGGCTAATTTAACTTTGTCCTGTTGAGTAGCTGGCTCAACTGCTAACGAGATAACAGGCTCGGGGAATTCAAGACTCTCAAGGACGATCTGATTAGCTTCGTCGCAAAGAGTGTCGCCTGTCTTTGTACTCTTTAAAGAAGGAACGGCTACAATCATTCCGGCTTCCATTGAGTCAATATCTTCGCGCTTGTTTGAGTGCATTCGCATTATTCGCCCGATACGCTCTTTTTGTCCCGAAGTGGGATTATAAACCGCGCTTCCTTTTTCTAATTTTCCTGAATAAACTCTCAAGAAAAATAATTTTCCTAAGAAAGGATCGACAGCAACTTTAAAAGCTAATGCCGTGAAAGGCTCTTTAGGGTCGCTGTGTCTTTCAAGCACTGTTTCTGAATCCCGAGGCGCTACGCCTTTGACCGGCGGCAAATCTACAGGGCTGGGCAAATATTCAACAACTGCATCAAGCAAAGGCTCAACGCATTTATTTTTGAAAGCTGATCCGCATAAAACAGGAACGGCCTTCAAATTTATAACAGCCTCACGCAAAGTCTTACGGATTAATTCAGAGCTTACCGGCTTGCCTTCAAGATAAAGCGTCATAATATCGTCGCTGTAATCTGAAAGAGCTTCGATTATATTTTCGCGTCCCTGTTTAGCTTCCATTGCAAGCTCCGCAGGAATTACTCCCTCTTTAGGGGCTTGGCCTAAGACTCCTGAAAAATAAAGCGCCTTTTGTTCAATAAGATCGACAACTCCGGCGAAATCGTCTTCAGCTCCAATGGGAAGCTGTAAGGGAATTGCATTGGCCCCTAATTTTTCGTGCATTGCCTTAACGACAGCAGCAAAATCAGCGCCTATACGATCCATTTTATTTACGAACGCTACGCGGGGGACGTGATACTTATCGGCTTGCCTCCATACTGTTTCAGACTGCGGCTCAACTCCGCCAACTGCACAGAAGACAGCAACTGCTCCATCAAGAACTCTCATGGAACGCTCAACCTCTACCGTGAAATCCACATGGCCTGGCGTATCAATTAAATTAATCGTGAAACCTTTCCAAGCGCATGTAGTAGCAGCAGAAGTAATTGTGATACCTCGCTCACGCTCCTGCTCCATCCAGTCCATGGTGGCCGTACCCTCATGAACTTCGCCGACTTTATAATTACTTCCCGTGTAATATAAAATGCGTTCACTTGTTGTGGTCTTGCCGGCGTCAATGTGAGCAGCTATTCCTATATTTCTTACTTTACTAATATCCATATATTATATTTACCAGTTATAATGCGCGACTACCAACGATAATGGGCAAACGCTCTGTTAGCTTCAGCCATTCTGTGAGTATCATCACGGCGCTTAATCGAAGCCCCTTCGTTTTTGTAAGCGTCCATTAATTCGCGCATTAATCTTTCGTGCATAGGCATTCCCTTTTTGGCTCTGGAATACGAAACGATCCAACGAATAGAAAGCTGCACGCCTCGTTCCTCTGTAACTTCGACAGGAACCTGATAAGTAGCTCCGCCTACACGACGCGGACGGACTTCGATATTCGGTGTAACGTTGGCCATAGCTTTCTCAAAAACTTCAAAGGGTTCAACGCCTAATTTTTCAGCAGCGCCTTCAAGAGCGCCGTAAAATATTTTTTCGGCTACGCTGCGCTTGCCCCCCATCATTAAAGCACTAATAAATCTTGAAGCGGCCGGGTTGTTAAATCTTATATCCGGCATGGGCGGACGTTTCTTAATATGACCTTTTCTCGGCATAATTATTTCCTCCTGCTAACTGAACTAAGCTTTGGGCTTACGTGCACCATATTTTGAACGGCTGCGCTTACGGTTTTCGACTCCGCCGCAGTCAAGCGTTCCTCTTATAATATGGTAACGAACACCGGGCAAGTCCTTTACACGTCCTCCGCGGACTAAGACAACAGAGTGTTCCTGAAGATTATGTCCAATTCCCGGAATATATGATGTAACTTCGATGCCGTTAGTAAGTCTGACACGAGCAACCTTTCTTAAAGCTGAGTTCGGCTTCTTGGGAGTTATCGTGTATACACGAGTACAAACTCCTCTGCGAGCGGGGTTAGCCTGTAGTGCCGGAGAATTACTTTTAGATTTTTTCTCTTCGCGTCCTAATCGGACGAGCTGATTAATTGTTGGCACAGAGCAATGCAAAAAACTTTCAAGGTTTTCTGCACTTTCCTCCCTTCTTTATAATTTATAATGCTGTTTTTAATTTATTGAGCTGTTAGACAGCGCGGTAATCTTATCAAATAACGCGATTTAATGTCAAGGCATAAAAAACCTCCCTTCTCTTTAAATAAGAAGGGAGGCAAAAGAAAAATTTTTTATTAGCGTTTAATTTTTAACAATGCCGCAAGGCCAAGCAAAGCTAACAAACCGCCCGTTACGTTACAGCCGCCGCCGCTTGACGCTGAACCTACAGAGCCGGAGCCGTAATACATAGAATTCTGATTGACTGAAGATGCTGTCGTCGAATTTTCACTGGCCGCTCCGATATAGAACGTTATGTCCCAATGTTTATCTATTTGACCGTCCCCGACTATGACATAAGGGACTCCGTCATCTTTGAAGACTTCGACATAAGCAGTCTTGTTAGAATTCTTGCTCACGCCGTCAGCAATGAATACAAGAAAGTCCAAGTATAAATAATTGTCATAGATAAACGCGCTCACACAATCAGCCGCCGTTGCTCCGACCGAGTTGCCTTTGTTATTGATAGCCGTAAAGAAGTTCGCGTCCTTCTCACTCGTCGCCGAAGACCTGAGCCAGACCGAAGCATGACGGGAAAAAATATTAAAGAGCGTCCGGCTGTCCGGAGCTTCGTCAAGCTGAGTCCAGATGTCTTTGAGTAATTGACTCTGTCGGTCGATTTTCATTCGGACTGAAAGCGGAAGGATTGCCGTCTTTCCGTAAGTGTCATTCGTGTACTTGACACCGGAAATTTTTACTGAGGAAGTTGCAGCTGTTGTTGCCTCTTCGGTGGGCGTAGTGTTGGTCGTGCTGTCGCTGGTCGAGTCGGAGCTTACGGGCGTAACTTCATCAAAAATTACATCGTAAGATACTCGGCTCTGAAGTTCAAGCGGTACATCTTCGCTGATCGTGAACGCGTCAAGCGCCGAAGAATTTATGTAAGTGTATTGAGGCGTAACAGGAACGTAAGTAGGATCATAAACGTTTAAAAGTTCCGGCGTTTTTCCCGTCAAAGAATTTATTTCGGTTACGGTATTCTCGGAGTCGTTATAAACGTCCGTGAAGTGCATTGAAAATCCGTGAACGGTCACAAGGTCATCGCTTACTCCGTTGTAAGTTCTACCGCGCGGCGCTCCGTCGGAAATCATGCCGGCGATACGTCTGTAATTAAGCTGCAAGTGCTTCGGGTTGACGCTTTCATATTCGTAAAGACTGAATGAAGTGCTTGTGTCCCGTCCCATGTTGATTGTCGAACTGTAAGCAGTCGAGTCGCTGCTCGTTATGTCACTGTAAACCGTAACGAGTCCCGGAGCTATCTGGCTATGAGCGTCAAGCAAAATTTTTTGAGGCAGCGTCCCGTATAAGTCGGGTGTTAAATCATATTGCCAATAGCTCGGCAAAATATTTGTGTAGCCGCTCCCGGCTGGAGTCATTCTGTCGTAGCGGTAAAGCTGATAACGAGTTCCCGTCCTGTTAGTGATTTTCGTTTCAATCCTGTAATAATTATCAGCCGCAGAATTAATCGGAGTCATCATGAAGAACGTTCCTAAGTCCTGATTAGTTTTATCGGTCTGAGCGTCCCATGTAAATTTTGCGCGGCGAATGACACGGCCGTAATAATCTTTAACAGTCATGTCAAAAATTAAAGGGTTATCGGAGGCGTTACCGTTTGAAACGTTAGCAATTACTACAGGGATCGGGGAAACCTCACGGAAATTCGTATAGCCCGGCATGAAGCTTGCCCTTTGCCTGAAAGCTATATAGCCAAGCCTGCTGCCGTAAGTATCAGCGTCACCCTGAATATAAATCTTAGCGTCAAGATAATTTCCGGATAAGATACTCTGTTCGGAAGACGGAGCGACTCTTACCGTGTAATCATAATCATCAAAGCCAGCTACTACTATCGACTCTTCAACGGGACGAACTTCGCAAAGATAATAGCAGCTGTCCCCCAAGGCGCTCTCTACCGTGTACATCAAACCTCCCGCGGAGTTATAAACCGCGTCCCCCGAAACTATACAGGCTACGCTGTCATTAGAAACGATTGAATAGCGGCCGCTCGTTATATCTCCGGAGGAAACGTAGAGCGTCACGCCGGCGGTGTTACGAATGTAATAGACATCGCCCGAAGTTGTCCGGGTATAAATTTTTTCGTAAAGGCCGCTCGTTCCGCGTGAGTAAATTCCATTGTCCGAAGGATTGAAAATATAGGCGACAGGTTCAACAGTATAGAAGCCCGTGTCGCGCCAGTTGTAATTATTCGACCACCATCGCCAATTCTTTTCGGTCGTCGTTCGAGTCCAGTTCCACCAGAACGGGAAGTGACGGGCGTAAGGGTTAGCAAAGCGAACATTAACCGTAGCTTGTCCGCCTGTTGTGATAATGCAGAGCGACTCTAACGGGTCGGGGTAAATGTCATAGTCGCGACTGTCAATTATATTTCTATTCAGCCAAGCCGCGTAAGGCTCCTGCTCCTCAACAAAGACATAATTAAATCCGTCAAGAAGATCCCCTATAGTTGATACAGGTATCGAGTCAATCTCTCCGCCGGTAGTCCTGCGATAGACTCCCCGCGAAGCAGAACCCCGGCGAGTCGTAGTGTTAGTTGTCGTTGTCGTTGTGGAGTTGAAGAGGCGCGAATAATTTTCATAGACAGTAGCGAACCATTGAGGGCCCCCGACTTTTGAAGCCCATGTTGCGCCGGTTATATCCCTTAGCTGATAAAAGAAATCAGTATCCCCGTACCCGTAAAGCGAATACATTAAAGACTCTGTTGCCGGGTTAATATCTTCAGAATAAGACAACTGCGGGAAAGTATAAGCCTCTGCGCAAGAGGCAAGGCAAAGCGAAGCAAGCAAGAAAAATAAAACTCTAACTCTTTTCATTTTATATATAACGAATCCCCTTTCGTTTTGATTTTTAATTTTAATCGGGTATGCCTATATAAGAAACTGTGACATCTCCGCCGTATTCGGGCGAAAGGTCAAGGGCCTTTTTCATTCTGTGAAAGCTTACAGTTTTTGCGGCCCTTACGCAAACGCCCAAGGGTTCGCCGGAGTCGCAGTCAAGCCCTGAAGGAATATCAACGGCTACAATATGAGTAGCAAATTTATTCATTGCTTCGATAACTTTTTTAAAGATTCCCTCGACCGGACGATTAAGCCCCGTTCCGAGCAAGGCATCTATACAAGTTTCACATCCTTTGAGGGCGTGTTCAAAGTCCTCAAAATTTTCTTCGTTCACAGTGTTCAAGACTTCGGGAGCTAAACGGCTCATGATTTTTAAATTTGTCTTGAAGTCGTCGCTTCCCTTCTTAGGATCACCAACGATATAAACGCGAACGTCTTTACCTAATATACAAAGGTGCCGGGCGATTGCCAGGCCGTCGCCTCCGTTGCTTCCTGGTGAGCAGACTATCGCGAAGACCGCGTAATCTTTGACTTCACGAACGACAGCAAGCGCAGCATTTTCCATTAATAATATGCTAGGGATTCCAAAAGTTTCGATGGCGCGTTTATCTGCTGCCCGGGCATCGTCGCGGCCAACGGCTTCGGGCGAATGCACGTCAACATAAACGACTTGCCTGTTAAATTCTTCGGGGTCGCTGAAGTATTCAAAATCATTTTCAATATCAATCATGATAAATTTCCAACCTCTGGGAATTCAAAATATTTTTTTGCAATTCTAGCACATAAATTTAATTCATATCTTGCGGGTTAAGGCTGGAAAAAATTTTTTAGGATAACCCCCTCGTCACTTCGCGGCCCTCTCCCCCTTCACAGGGGGCGCAAGTTTTTTTCAAGATGTTCTATTCCCTTTACACCTTGCCTCCCCTGAAAGGGGAGGTGGCTGACCGAAGGGAGGTCGGAGGGGTTAATGTTAGGAAAAAAGGGGAGGTGATGAGCGAAGCGAACTGGAGAAGGAGAAGGAAGAGCAAAGGGAAAAAATTTTTTCGGGGTATAAGATTAAAAAAAATTTTGGGAAGGAGTCAAACTCAAAAATTCTTTCGGGGCGAGTCACTTTTCTAATTTCTAATTTTGAATCAAGCTGCGCAAAAATTTTTTGAGCACTGAAAAATTTTTGACTCTCTGTAGCTGATAAAGTAGCTGATAAAACGATTGGATTTTTTCTCTGGAAAGTTTTCGATAAAAGTATACCACATAAAACTATTTTAAGCACAAAAAAATTTTTTCGCTTGACAGATTCAAACGACACTGCTAATCTTACCCACGTTGAAATTCTACTGGCACTAATTACAAGTGAGTGCTAAAAGCAAAAATTTTTTAACGGAGGTGAGTTTAAATGACAGAGAGACAGCTAAGCATAATTCTTGCGGTTGTGTATGAGTACATCAAGACCGGCGAGCCGGCAGGATCCCGAACAATCGTAAAAAAATATATCAAGGGCCTTAGCCCCGCAACAATACGGAACGAAATGGCCGACCTCGAAGAGATGGGATACTTTTATCAGCCCCATTCTTCCTCGGGAAGACTCCCCACCGCCAGAGCCTATCGCGTTTATGTCGATTCAGTGACAGCACGGGCAAGAACTCATGCTCATGAGCCGGATATAAGGCGCGAAATCTTAGGAAGCCGAAGCGGAATCGAAGATCTCTTAAACCACGTTACTCACCTTATGGCGAGGCTTACTAATTGCGTAGCAGTCGCCGCCGTCCCAACGCTCGATTACGTAGAGATTCAACACATTGATTTAATGCTAATGGGAGGCAATAACGTTTTAGCCTTGATAGTCTTGAAGGGCGGGCTAGTTCATCATTCCCAATTTAATTTGCCTTATAACATTGACGCGTTCACGCTCGAAGAACTCACCAGAAGACTCAATACAGTCGCAAGCGGTCACTCTTGGGCCGAAGTCCGTGAGGCGCTTTATAATTACGTCCTTGACGGACTCGAAGAAGCTGAAACTTCTTGCAGGGCCGCGATAAAAGAGCTGGACAATTTTTTGACAACAAGAAATTATAAATTCTTCAGCTCAGGCGCAAGACAGATCTTAGACCTTCCACATTTTCAAGGGATTTCAAGACTGCAGGCCGTGTTGAATCTGCTTGAGCAAGAAAAACCCCTTGCGCATATGATCGAGAAATGCCGCCAGAGTTCAGCGCTGAAAATTTCTTTGGGCGAAGAAAACGAAACAGAAGGCATGGAAGACAACGCGATGATCTTAATACCCGCAAGACCAAGGCAACAAAAAGCAGTACTAGGACTCATAGGCCCGCTTAGAATGGATTATGAAAAATCAATCAGCGTCCTCGAAACCGTAGCCGAAGCACTCGAAGAAGAAAAATAATTAACAGTTTTACCTCACAGGTACGGCTTTGAATTTTTTTAAGAAGGGAAGTGAATTTTTTTGGAACAGGATAACGAAAAAAATAACGAGCAGGAACAAGAACAGCAAGAACAGGAAGAGACTCCAATAGCACAAGAACAAGAGCTTACTCCCGAACAAAAACTCGAAGAGAAAATCAAAGAGCTTGAAAACGACTTGGCCGCCTCACGAGCAGATTTTTATAATTACCGTCAAAGAGCTATCAAAGAACGTCAAGAGAGCCGCAAACGTTCAGCCGAAGACGTAATAATAAATATCTTGCCGGTTCTTGATAATCTCGACAGAGCGCTCGAAGCCGCAAGCTCCGAAGACTCTAAAAGCATTCTAAAAGGAGTCGAAATGGTTCAGAGGCAATTTATAAGCGTCCTCGAAAATCTCGGAGTAAGCGTGATAAATTCCAAAGGCCAAGCCTTCGATCCAACTCTTCACGACGCTACAGGCACCGAAGAAATCGAAGACCCCGAACTCGACGGCAAAGTTACAACCGAAAGACTCAAAGGCTACAGGACTCAAGAAAGAGTCTTACGGCCGGCTCAAGTCTTAGTAGGAAAGTTAAAATAAAAAATTTAAATTCAAAAGGAGAAAAAATTATTATGTCTAAAGTAGTAGGAATTGATTTAGGAACAACAAACAGCTGCATAGCAGTACAGGAAGGCGATCAGACTACCATTATTCCCAACAACGAAGGCGCAAGAACTACTCCTTCCGTTGTAGCTTTCACGAAGGACGGCGAAAGACTCGTCGGACAGCTCGCAAAGCGTCAGGCAATCGTCAACGCCGATAGAACTATTATTTCTATCAAGCGCGAAATGGGTACAGATTATCGCGTAAGCATTGACGGGAAAAAATATACTCCGCAGGAAATTTCAGCAATGATCTTGCAGAAATTAAAACGCGACGCTGAAGACTATCTCGGCGAACCCGTTACTCAAGCCGTTATCACCGTACCGGCTTACTTCACTGATGCTCAGCGACAGGCTACAAAAGACGCTGGAACTATCGCGGGCCTTGAAGTCTTGAGAATCATTAACGAACCTACAGCGGCCTGTCTTGCTTACGGCGAAAATAAAGCAGGCGAACAAAATATTCTTGTCTTTGACCTCGGCGGCGGTACGTTCGATGTTTCAATCTTGAACGTTGCCGAAGGAGTTTTTGAAGTCAAAGCTACAGCCGGAGATAACAGACTCGGCGGCGACGATTGGGACAATCGCATAGTCGAATGGATCGTTGACGGGTTCAAGAAGGCCGAAGGCATTGATCTTAAAAATGACAGCATGGCCATGCAGCGTTTACGCGAAGCAGCAGAGAAGGCCAAGATCGAACTTTCCAACATGACCGAAACTACGATTTCTTTGCCCTTCATTACAGCCAATCAGACCGGGCCGAAGCACTTGGAAATGAAATTGACCCGGGCCAAGTTTGAAGAGATGACAGCAGACCTTCTCGACAGGACAATTCAGCCGACACGAAGGGCACTTGAAGACTCCGGGCTTAGTGCAAGCGAGATCAATAAGATTTTATTAGTCGGCGGCTCTACAAGAATGCCAATGGTACAGAAAAAAATCGTTGACCTTCTCGGTAAAGAGCCCACCAAGGGAATTAACCCCGATGAATGCGTCGCGGCAGGCGCGGCTATTCAAGGCTCAATAATAACGGGCAATAACCCTAAAGATATTGTCTTGGTAGACGTAACGCCGTTGACATTGGGCATTGAGACTCTCGGCGGAGTAATGACGAAAATGATCGAACGCAATACCGCAATCCCCGCGCAAGCCTCACAGGTCTTCACTACAGCCGTAGACAATCAGCCGCAGGTCGAAATTATGGTCTTCCAGGGTGAGCGTCCAATGGCACAGGATAACGTAAAACTCGGACAGTTTACGCTTGACGGAATCGCTCCGGCTCCCCGCGGCGTGCCTCAGATCGAAGTCAAGTTCGACATCGACAGAAACGGAATCGTAAACGTTACGGCCAAGGACAAAGGCACAGGCAAAGAACAGAAAATCACAATCCAGTCTTCTAACCTGTCCAAAGAAGAGATCGAAAAAATGAAGCGCGACGCTGAAGAACACGCCGCCGATGACGAAAAGAAACGAGCTTCAGCAGAAATCCGCAACGAGGCCGACGCTGCTGTCTTCACTGCTGAAAAATTCTTGAAGGACTTCGGCGACAAATTGACTCCCGAAGAGAAAGGGCGCGTTAATTCAAAACTTGACGAGCTTAAAAAAGCTATCGAGAAAAACGACGAGGCCGGAATGAAATCCGCTAAGGACGAATTAACTAGAATCGCCCAAGAGTTCGGAACAAGAGTCTATCAGGGACAAAACACTCAAGGCCCTAACCCCGGCGCAAGCCAGACCGCAGGCAAATCAGCTACAGGGGACAGCGACACAGTAGACGCGGAGTTCAGCGATAAAGATTAATTTTGAATTCATGAATTCTTAATGTAAATTAAATCTTCAAGGAGTCCGGAAAATTTTTTCGGACTCTTTTTTTCAAAAAATTTTTTTTAAGTGATATTATTTTCTCAATGAAAATTTATAAGGAGGTTAAATTAAAAAAAATGTTTGTCTATATGGATCACACTGCTACGACTCCAACAAGCCCCGAAGTTCTGAAAGCTATGATGCCTTACTTCAGCGAAAACTTTGGAAACCCTTCGAGCGTGTATTCATTCTCAAAGGCAAGCCGCGCCGCTATCGAAAAGGCAAGAGGCCAAGTTGCTCATGCCCTTAACGCCGACCCTTCAGAAATATTTTTTACAGGTTCAGGAACTGAAGCGGATAACTGGGCGCTTAACGGCACACTTGAAAAAGCAAAACGCCTAGGCAAGAATCATTTAATCACGACTCAAATTGAACATCACGCGATTTTACATACAGCAGAGTTCTTGAAAAATTTTGAAGGCGTTGAAGTAACTTATTTGCCTGTAGACTCAGAAGGCTTCGTAAAAGTTCAGGACGTTCGCGACGCTATAACAGACAAGACAGCGCTAGTTTCTGTTATGTTTGCAAATAACGAAGTCGGAACTATCGAACCTATAACCGAAATCGGAGCGCTTTGCCGTGAGAAAAAAATTCCTTTCCATACTGACGCCGTTCAGGCCGCCGCGCATTTAAATATTGACGTTAAAGCAATGAATATTGATATGCTTTCAATGTCCGCTCACAAAATGTACGGGCCTAAGGGAGTCGGAGCTTTATATTTAAGAAGGGGAATGAGGCCGGAGAATTTTATTCACGGCGGAGCCCAAGAGAAAGGACGAAGAGCAAGCACCGAAAATATTGCCGGCATTGTCGGCTTCGGTGAGGCTATGGAAATCTTAAAGGGAAGACTCGACGAGGACAAGGCGATTAATTCAGCAAGACGCGATAAATTAATCGCGGGAATTCTTGAAAGAATCCCTCACGCAAAATTAAACGGAGCTACAGGAGATAAAAGACTCCCGAATAATATTAACTTTAGCTTTATCGGAGTCGAAGGCGAAACTTTACTGCTTGACCTCGACGCAAAAGGAATATCAGCTTCAACCGGGAGCGCTTGCTCGTCAGAGAGTCTTGATCCTTCACATGTTCTTTTAGCGCTTGGCCTTAAACATGAAATGGCTCATGGCTCATTACGCTTCACGATAGGGAGGCTTACAACTGACGAACAGATTGATTATGTTCTTGAAGTTCTGCCGGAGATTGTAGCGCGCCGCCGTGAAATGTCGCCCTTATGGGAGGACTATTTAAAATCAGTTGGTTAAGTTTTTAAAATTTTTTTAAGTTAAGGAGTTTTGTACTATGAAAAAGATTTTTGTTCTTGCGTTGTTAATCGTTGCTCTTGTAAGCTCCGCGTGTGCTGCTGCTCCCGCTAATAAGATAGGATTTTTGGCAAGGCTCAATACTACCGAAGAAGAGTTCCATACGATTATTCATAACTCTTGGAATACAAACTCATGGTCAATCTTTTCATCTCAGCATGAGAATGACGAAGTAAAATTCTTCGACACCATGGCTTCAATGATCATGGCCGTTAAGGCACAGCAAGTCAAAGAAATCGTCCTTCCCAAAGTCACGGCTGAGTACGTCATTCAGGCTAATCCGGAGCTTGCGGTCTGCTGCGCTGCTAAGACTAAGTACCCTATGAGTCTTGCTATGGGGTTCAGAAAAGACGACAGGATTTTTCAGGACAGATTTAATTTAGCGATTACGGCTTTAGAAGACAGCTGGAAGCTCGTTGAACTTCAATGGGCCTATCTTTCCGCAACAGACTTTGAGAAGCTTACGCCTGTCACGTTCCCAAAATTTGAAGGAGCTGACACAATTAAAGTAGCAATCACCGGCGACTTGCCTCCGATAGATTTTATCAACAGTCAAGGAAGCCCTTCAGGCTTTAACGTTGCCTTGCTTGCAGAAATTGCCCGGCTTTTAAAAATTAATATTGAGTTAATTCAGGTTGACTCTAACGCAAGGACAGCCGCTCTAACGTCCAAGCGTGCTGATGTCGTTTTCTGGTATGAAACTTCAGAAGACTATACATGGAAATATGATGCAGGTGAGGACGTTATTTTGTCTACACCATATTACAGTTGGAACGAATTTTTACATTTGACACTAAAGGAGAAATAGAAATGGCATTAGATTACAGCAAGAAAGTTATGGATCACTTCATCAACCCGCGCAACGTCGGCGAGATTGACAATGCGGACGGAGTTGGCGAAGCCGGGAATCCCAAGTGCGGGGACATAATGAAAATTTATTTGAAGGTCAACCCCGATACAAAAATAATCGAGGACGTGAAGTTCAAGACGTTCGGTTGTGCCTCTGCTATAGCTTCGTCAAGTATGGCAACGGAATTAATCAAAGGCCGAACGATTGAAGAAGCTTGGGATTTAACTAACAGTGCTGTAGCCGAAGCGCTTGACGGACTGCCGCCGATAAAAATGCACTGCTCAGTCTTGGCCGAAGAAGCAATACATACGGCGATCAATGACTACAGGGCCAAGCACGGAATGGGAGTCATTCCTATGGAACATCACGAAGATTAATTATTAAGATATAAAAAAATTTCCCTCCGGTTAGCGCGAATTGCCGGGGGGAATTTTTTTACGCAAAAATATTTTCTGAAAGGACATGAACTACGCGGCAGGTATTAGATTCTGTACCTCGAATTCTTTTACAGACGCAAGCACGGACCTCACGCCGTCTTTAGCAGCGTCATACTGTTCATCTTCCCGTTTGATTGCCTCGATTATCGGAGTCCCTTTAGCTACTTCGGCTTTAAGCTCCGAACTGTCGCCGATATTTTGAGTGATCTCACGTTTAGCCTTTGAGGCAATCGCCGCAGCCTTGGCCGCGACCTGCCGATCCTGAGCTGAAGGATCCGCCGGAGCGTTTGCAGCCCGCTGAACCTGCTGCATATTGCGAAGAGTCTCTTCCGGGGTTGCGCCTTCTTTTAATTTGATCGGGACTTCGCCGCCTGTTATATAGCTCCTGCCGTCGGGGCCTTCGGCGTAAGTGTAGCTGACTCCGCCGCCGAATTCTCCGGCCGCAGCTTGGTGAGCAGCCTCGTGAGAAATTACTTCACGCTGAATCTTTTCAAGCTCTTTTTTGTGAGCTTCCTTTTCTTCTTCGGACTTCTCTTCTTTGAGCGTAACCTCGCGGCGTTCGGCTTCGGCTTTGATAATATTCTGAGAGTCTTCAGACTTTTGATTTTCTTTTTTGAGCGCCTCTTGAGCTTCCTGCTTTTTGCTCTGTAAATCTTCGTAAGCAACTCCTCCGCTCACGCGATTGAGATCTTCCTCGGTGCCTTTCATGGTAACAGAAGCGCCCGTTATGTAGCGCCGCCCGTCCGTTCCCATTGAGTAATGATAGACCGTATGAACTTGAGCATTTTTTCCAAGCTTTGCCTTGAGGCTCTGCTCTTCGGATAAAATCTCCTGCTCTTTTTGTTGCTTGGACTGATCGATGTCTTCAACGTTGGTTAAATTTTTAACCTGCTCTATCTGCTGCACAGGTTCAAGATACCCGGCACTAAGCATAGATGTAACCTGCATACTAATACACCTCCTTTATAAATTTAAGTTCAAAAATTCAAGAATAATTTTTAATGTAAGAAGAGTGAGTAGCGTTAAGTTTCGTATTGGTCATTATAACATTAAAACAATTCCCACAAAATTAATTCAAAGCCCGGCCATCCTTCGGCGCGTCCAGTCTTCTCTAAAAAAGAAAGACGGGCGGCCTTCGTCATGAAACGCTGAATTTTTTTAGGGCCAAAATTTTTCAGAGCGGCTTGAGCTTTTTTGAGCGCGTAATTTTTTGTGCCAAGAATTTTTATAGCCTCGTCGGAATTTCTCCCGGCAAATAATGAAAGCATTAAGGCGGGCCTTAGCCTGTTGGTCAAAGCCGCAAGGTACGGGAGCAGCGGCTCGGCCCTCAAATACTTCAAAGCCCTTGCAACGTCGCCGGGGTTAGCGGCGCAGACTCCGTCAAGAAAAATCAGCATAGCCCTTCCGCCTTCGTCAAAAGAAATTTTCTCAACGTCTTCGAGTTTTACCTCACGGCCTCCGGAATATAAAGCAAGCTTGTCAATCTCGCTCCGTAATTCTTCCTGAGACTCTATGCTGTCGGTCAAGAGCTGTGCGGCATCGTAAGCAAGTTTGAACTTCGCGTCCTTCGCAAGAGCCACAAGCCACTTGGGACGATCCCAAGGCTTGACTTCCGGTTCTTTTTTTATTTCAGTTATAAGATTTTTTATAGGCTTTAGATATTTTTGATCAATGCCCGGCAAAATTATTATGCAAGGGGCCTTATCATCTTCGATTAAACTTGTTAAGTCTTCCGGAAAATCTCCAAGGGAGTCCGCGCCCTCGATAACAATTACTTCACGCGCTGCAAAGATGTCGGGCGTAGCGGCCTGCTCAAATAATTTTTGCCAAGTCCCGAAGGTTTGAGCTTCGTACTTGCCGTTAAGAGGCCAGCCGTTTTTCGCAAGCTCTTTTAATTTTTCGCTGAGCTGGCGGCGCAGCGCGTCAGAATTTTCGATTGATATTATGTGAGGCATTTTTATAAATCCTTCCTGCCTTCGGTTCCTTTTGAAGGTAACCCCTCCGCCTTCGTTACATCTCCCACTTTTTAAAATCACCCCCTCCGCCTTCACTTCGGCACATTCCCTTTTTAAAACTACAACCCCTCCGCCTCACTTCGTTCGGCACCTTACCTTACTTCTTTAGCTGCAACCCCCTCCGGCCTCACTTCGTTCGGCCACCTCCCCAAGGGGAGGCTTGATTAGCATTACCATAAGCCCCCATTTTAAGGGGGGAGGGCCGCTTGCGGCGGGGGGATTCCTTACTCAAAAACCGCTGCGGCGGGGGGTTCTTTTATAGAGGGCCAGCTTGTGGCGAGGGGGTTATGTGGTCGGAGGGGCTTTCTCTTAACCCTTCACGACAATATTAACAAGCTTATCCGGAACGGCGATGACTTTCAAAATTTCTTTGCCCGCGATCTTTTCAACCATGTAAGGATCGGACAGAATACTCTTCTGTAAATCTTCACGCGACATTCCGGCCGGACGCTCGAACTTCCCGCGGACTTTGCCGTTAATCTGTCCTACGATAGTGACGCTGTCCTGAGTCAAAGAATTTTTATCAGCAACAGGCCAAGGCTCAAGGCATAACATTTTTTCATGCCCTAACATCTCCCAAAGTTCTTCGGTAATGTGAGGACAGAAAGGCGACAGGCAATTCAATAAAGTTTCAACAGCTTCGCGCTTTAACTCCCAAGCCTCGGCGCTCGTGTCGTTGAGTGAGTAAACGGCGTTAGTTAATTCCATGAGGCGGGCTATAGCCGTGTTAAATTGCTTCTCGTCGTAAATGTCATGAGTAACATTCTCGATCGTAGAATGAATCTTGCGCTTGAAATCTCTTAACGCCGGAGCTTTAATTTCATCCATTGAAATTATTTTTGCGCCGTACTGTTTAAGGCTCGCGCAATTCTCTTCAACGTAACGCCAGACTCTGTTCAAAAATCTGTGAGCGCCCTCAACGTTTCTATCTGACCATTCAAGATCGTTGTTAGGCGGAGCAGCAAAGAGAATAAATAATCTCACGGTATCCGCGCCGTACTTCTTGACAATCTCCGTAGGGTCGACAGTGTTGCCCAAGGACTTCGACATCTTAGCGCCGTCCTTGATAACCATTCCTTGAGTCAATAATCTCGTGAAGGGTTCGCGGTATTCCGTGAGGCCGATATCAGTCAAGAACTTCGCAAAGAATCTAGCATATATTAAATGCAGGCAGGCATGTTCTATTCCTCCGATATATTGATCGACCGGCATCCAGTAATCTACATCGGATTTTTCAAACGGAGCTTTCTCGTCACCCGGTGAACAATACCTGTCAAAATACCATGACGAACAAAAGAACGTATCCATAGTATCAGCTTCACGCCTTGCAGGGCCGCCGCAATGAGGACACGTTGTGTTCAAAAATTCCGGAAGGTCTAATAAAGGCGAATGTCCTACCTCTTTGACTTCGACATCTTCGGGGAGTCTTACGGGCAAATCTTCTTCAGGAACAGGAACAACCCCGCACTTCTCACAATAGACAAACGGAATAGGAGTCCCCCAATATCTTTGACGGGAGATAAGCCAGTCGCGCAATTTGAAATTTACTTCGCGCTTGCAGATTCCTTGAGCTTCTCCCCAGTCAATCATTTTCTTAATTGCCTCGGAAGTTTTAAGCCCGTTGAACTCGCCGGAGTTGCAGGCTATTCCGTCTTCGGTAAAGGCTTCGGTCATTGCCGCGCCGTCAAGCTGTGTACCGTCAACAGGATTTATAACAGGAATGACCGGAATGTTATACTTGCGGCAAAAATCAAAGTCCCTCGTGTCATGCGCCGGGACTCCCATGATTGCTCCCGTGCCGTAGTCACTCAAAATATAATTCGCTATCCAGATAGGGACTCGCTTGCCGTTCACGGGGTTGATACCGTAGAAGGGAGTCTCAAAGCCAAGTTTATCGGCTTTAGCGTCTGAACGTTCGATCGAACTCTGTGAAGTAACTTTCTTGACGAAGGCTTTTAATTTTTCAGCCTCGTCCGGGGTCATAGCTTCAAGCATTTTTTTAACGAGTTCATGTTCGGGAGCAAGGGCTATAAAAGTAACGCCGTAGATAGTATCGAAACGAGTCGTGAAGGCTTCAAGCTCGTAATTCAAATCAGGGATCTTGAACGACAGCCGGGCACCTTCCGACCTTCCTATCCAGTTCGTCTGCATAATCCTGACTCTGTTCGGCCAGCCCTGTAAATCTTTCTCAATATCGTCTAATAATTCTTGAGCGTAGTCAGTAATCTTTATAAACCACTGCTTCAAATTTTTTTTCGTAACGGCGTTATGACAGCGCCAACAGACTCCGTTTTCTACCTGTTCATTCGCAAGGACAGTCCCGCAGGACTCGCACCAGTTGACCGGAGCTTCTTTCTGATAGACAATGCCCTTCTTATACATTTGAAGGAAGATCCATTGATTCCATCTGTAATATTCAGGAAGACAGGTTATAGCTTCGCGGTGCCAGTCGTAACTGTAGCCCATTCGCTTTAATTGCTCGGTCATGTAAGCGATATTAGAAAGCGTCCAATCGTGAGGCTTGGTTTTGAATTTTATCGCGGCATTCTCGGCGGGCATTCCGAAGGAGTCAAAGCCTATAGTGTACAAAACATTCTTGCCTTTCTTGCGTAAGAAACGGGCAAGCACGTCGCCTATAGAATAATTCCTGATATGTCCCATATGAAGAGCGCCGCTTGGATACGGGAACATCTCAAGGCAAAAGAATTTTTCTTTGGAAGGGTCGGTGTGTGACTCAAAGCAGTGAGAGTCGCTCCAACGCCCTTGCCATTTTTTTTCTATGTCTGCAAAGTTATAAGGCATATAAAAAAATCGACCTCCATTTTAAATTTATAGCGAATTATAATGTAAGAGTTCAATAAAGAGAAAGGCAGTGAAAAATTTTCATGAATATCTTTGAGCGAATGTTAAATACTCAAGCCCTTATGTTTATATATGTCCTAGTCGGGGTCGTAATGGCCAAGACAAAAATTTTAAAGCACGAGGCCCGTTCAAGCTTCATAAATCTTTTACTTGATATAACGCTCCCCTGTATGATCTTAAATTCTTTTAACGTTGAAGCGGATCTCGAACAGCTTAAAGCCGCCGGAGAAATTTTAATAATCTCTTCGGGGTGTTTCTTAATAGCTTGGGGGACGGGAAAAATTTTTTGGCGAAATGCTTCAAAGAGCCGCAAGCCTGTTTTAGAATTTGCGACAATGTTTTCAAACGCGGGCAACGCTGGAATGCCGATTGTTTATTCTGTCTTCGGAGTGGAAGGAGTCCTTTACGCGTCATTTTATTTATTGCCTGCTCGTATTTTAATCTGGACGCTAGGGCTTTCGCTCTTCGTTGACGGAACGAACTTTAAAGATAAATTAAAAATCTTGTTAAAGACTCCTAGCCTTGACGTAGTTTTTATTGGTCTTGTCTTAATGTTCTCGCCGTTTAAACTTCCGGGGGCGGTTTCAACCGCTGTAAAAAATATTGGCGATATGACCGGGCCGCTTTCCATGATGATAATCGGCGCGGCCTTGGGCGAGTCGAACTTACGCGAGGCGCTTGACCTTGACGCGTTTAAATTAACTTTTGTGAGGCTAGCCGTTCAGCCTTTGATTTATTTATTTTTGTTGAAGGCGTTGGGAGTGAAAGAAATTCTCTGGCAGGTCACCGTAGTCTTAACTGCAATGCCGGCGGCGGCCAACACGGAAATTATTGCTGAAATGTACGGCAAGGATTACACCTTCGCGGCGCGTTGCGTAGTTGTTTCGACGGTCGTATCGCTAGTGAGCGTTCCGATATTGACGCTGTTGTTCTAAAAAATTTTTTTAAATAATTCCTGCGCCTTCGCTACCTCCTTTTTTAAAAATCACCCCCTCCGCTTCACTTCGTAGCCTTCGGCGTGCTACGCGACCAGCACCTCCCCTTACACAGGGGAGGCAAGGGAGTAAATGAAATAGAACGGTAGAAGGATTCCTTGCGCCCCCTGTTAAGGGGGAGAGGGCCACAAAGTGGCGAGGGGGTTATTTTTTTAAAATTTTTTTTAGAATTCAACCCCTCCGCTTCACTTCGCTCACCACCTCCCCAAGGGGAGGCTTTTGCGTAAAGGAATCTGAGCCTCCCCCGGGGGAGGGGAACCGCTTGCGGTGGTGGGGGTTATTAATAAAAAAGAAGGACAACTTGTTGGCGAAGGGGTTATTAATAAAAAATTTTTTGAAAAGCAACCCCCTCCGGCCCTTCAGGCCACCTCCCCAAGGGGAGGCTTTAAAAAAATTTTATGCTTCGATCGGTATCTCTGCTTCGTCCTGTCTAGGCCATGTTGAAGTCCATGTCCTCACGGGAAGTCCCCAGATATTTATAAAGCCAACCGCCGCTGAATGGTCAAACGTATCGCCTTCGGAATAAGTCGCCAGGTCATGCCTGTAAATACTCTTTGAAGTCTTTAAGCCCCGGACTACAGCTTGGCCTTTGAAGAGTCTCATTTTGACAGTTCCGTTAACATAACGCTGAGTGTCATTCATGAAGGCGTTAATAGCGTCGCGCAACGGCGAGAACCAATAGCCCTCGTAAGTTAATTCAGCGTAGCGCGTTTCAAGTTCGCGCTTTGTTTTTAAGACTTGCTTGTCAAGCGTAAGAGTCTCCATTGCTCTATGAGCTGCTAATAGAGTCGTCGAGCCGGGGCACTCGTAAACTTCACGCGACTTGAAGCCGACTAGTCTGTCTTCAATCATATCTATTCGCCCGATACCGTGACGGCCGGCAATTTTATTTAACTTCTGGATTAATTCTACTCCGTGCATTCTTTCGCCGTTAAGTTCAACGGGAATCCCGCCTTCAAAACTTATCTCGACAAATTCCGGAGCGTCCGGGCCTTCGATAGGGTTGCCCGTCATTTCGTAAGCATCTTCAGGAGGTTCGTTCCAAGGATCTTCAAGCAGGCCGCATTCAATCGAACGTCCCCATAAATTATCGTCCGTGCTGTAAGGTGACGCAGCCGTAGCTCTTACGGGTATTCCGTGCTTGGCCGCGTATTCTATTTCAGCCTCGCGGGTGAAGTGCCAATCTCTAACGGGAGCAAGAACTTTTATTTTAGGATTAAGAGCCGTAGCGCATACTTCAATTCTTACTTGATCCTGTCCTTTGCCCGTGCAGCCGTGAGCAACAGCTACAGCTCCTTCTTTATTGGCAATGTCTACAAGAGTCTTCGCGATTAACGGACGCGACAGAGCAGACACTAAAGGATAAGTCCCCTGATACATCGCGTTAGCTTTCAGTGAAGGATAGACATAATTTTCTACAAAAGTTTTTTTGAGATCAAATATATACGCCTTGACCGCGCCGCTGTGCAACGCCTTGGCCTTGGCCGCCTGCAAGTCTACATCTTTCTGTCCTACGTCCGCGGTCATAGTGATAACGTCATAGCCCTGTTCGGTCAGCCACATAACCGCGACTGAAGTATCAAGCCCTCCGCTGTAGGCTAATACCGCCTTGCCTTTCTTCTCTGTCATGTTAATAACAACCTTCTTTCATGTTATTCAAGAAAAATTTTTATGATAATATCACAGTCAAAATTCTTTTACGTGACCTGAGTACTATCATGATAAAGAAAAAATTAATGACTGCTCAAGAAGTTTATAGAAAACTTATTCGCTATTATAAAATCAAATCGCTTGACGGTGTAATAAAATTTCAGCTCGGAAAAATCGGCGTGGCAATCAAGCGCAAAGATATTATAGGCGGAGTCATTCAGGAATGGCTTGAGGCTTGGCTTGTTCAACAAGGCGCAAGCTTTGAGCCTAACCCCCAGAGCAACACGCCGCCGGATATTTTTTTAGATCCTTGGGACTTGACAAGAGGCTGGCTTGAGGTCAAGGCCTTCAACCGTGACGACACCCCACGCTTCAGCGTCGCATATTTTTCTACGTTCATGAA
This sequence comes from Synergistaceae bacterium, assembly GCA_017450825.1. Lineage (GTDB taxonomy): Bacteria > Synergistota > Synergistia > Synergistales > Aminobacteriaceae > JAFUXM01. Next base: position 3,683 of record JAFSSV010000201.1, on the reverse strand, counting down.
TGAATTAATCGAACGCCCTTGGCACTTGGACACGGACTATTTAATTTTTGGTTACGTCATGGACGAAGAGACAGGCGTTATAAAAATTAAAGACTTATGGCTGAAAAAAATCTGGGAGATCACCAAGCCTATGAACAGCTGGCCGCTTACTGTCCATTTTAAAAATCATTCACTCAATGAAATCCGCCCTTGTAAATGGTTCGCCGAACGAGGAAGCTATAAAGTCTTTGAAAGCGTCGAAGATTTTTTATCGGCCTTTGAAGAGACTCTCTATCAAAATCCCGACACTCATAGAGCCGCCGCTCAATGGAGAAATAAATTTTGCCGGAGCTATAAAAAATATTATGGGCAAGAAATAATTATTCCCCGATGGGATCACTTGAAGAAAAAATATCTCTAAGCCTGAAAAAATTTTTTTTATCGTCAAGCTGCATAGTATAATTAACGTTATTCAAGGGGTTAAAATTTTTCAAATCGAATCGAGGGAGTGATTTTTTTGAGCCGCCTTAGCATAATGAATGAATCAAGGGCTCAAGCTACCGTCGAGTCATTGCACAAAGATTTAGAAAGACGCGTTACAGGAGCGCCGCCTGATCTTTGTCCGCTTGACGTTGCCAGCAGTTATTTAAAAGTATGTTCCGCTCAGACCTGTGGAAAGTGTGTACCTTGTCGCGTTGGATTGCCTCAGCTTGAAAATCTTATTGACGATCTTATTGACGGCAAAGGGAACAAAAAAACTATTGACCTTATCGAAAAGACAGCAAAAACAATTTCAGACTCGGCCGATTGCGCTATAGGCTATGAGGCCGCTAACATGGTACTGAAGGGCCTCAACGGTTTCAGAGATGATTACGAAGCTCACGCCGAAGGACATCACTGTACCGCCGAAGGCTTCCAGGCTGTACCATGTGTGACGCTTTGCCCGGCACATGTTGACATTCCCGGCTACATTGCTCTTGTTAATGCGGGACGCTATGCAGACGCTGTACGTCTAATAAGAAAGGACAACCCCTTCCCTTCTGTCTGCGCTATGGTCTGTGAACATCCCTGCGAAAATAAATGCCGCAGGCGAATGGTCGACGATGCTATTAACATTCGCGGCTTGAAATTATACGCGATTGATCACGCCGGACATGTTCCAGTTTATCGCGAAGGTGAGAAGCCAGCCCCCGCAACCGGAAAGAAAGTTGCAATAATCGGCGGAGGCCCTAGCGGAATCTCTGCGGCTTATTATCTCGGTATGATGGGGCACAGCGTTGAAATTTTTGAGCAGCGCAAACACCTCGGAGGCATGTTGCGCTACGGCATTCCTTCTTACAGACTTCCAAGAGAAATTCTTGGCGAAGAGATCGAAACTCTTTTGACCGCCGGAGATATTAAAGTCCATAAAGAAATTTCTATCGGCGGCCCGGATTATCCCCTTTCAAAATTGCGTGAGCAGTTCGACGCGGTTTATATTGCAATCGGCGCTCACACTGATAAATCTTTGAAGATCCCTGGCGAAGATGCAGAGGGCGTTATGTCGGCCGTGACTCTTTTACGGAGAATAGGCGACGAAGATTTCCCGGACTTCACGGGCAAGAAAGTTGTAGTAGTCGGCGGCGGTAATGTCGCAATGGATTGCGCGCGCTCTTCATTGAGACTCAACGCCGACAAGGTCACGCTTGCTTACAGAAGACGCAAGGACGATATGACAGCTCTTAAAGAAGAAGTCGAAGCTACTGAAGTCGAAGGCTGTGAGATTCTTGAGCTTGCCGCTCCTCTTAAAGTTGAAGTGGGCGAGGACGGAAAGGCTAAAGCCCTTTGGGTTAAGCAGCAGATGATCAGCAACATTAAAGGCGGCCGTCCTGCACCGAAAGACGCATCAGCAGAACCAATAAGACTCGAAGCAGATATTATTGTCGTAGCTATCGGACAGGGCATTGACTCTTATAACTTTGAGCAGAGCGGAATAGCCGTCAAGTGGGGCTGCATTCAAGCTTTAGCAAGTGAAGAAGTTGAGAACATGCCCGGCGTATTCTCCGGCGGCGACTGTGTATCGGGGCCTGCTACTGTCATAAGAGCTATCGCGGCGGGCAAAGTTGCGGCGGCTAATATTGATGAATATCTCGGCTTCCATCACCCGATTAATATTCCTGTTGAAGTTCCCGATCCTGTTCCTCATAACCGGCCGGCCTGCGGACGAGTCAAAATGCGTGAGCGTCCGATTGATCAGCGCGTTCACGATTTCAAACTCGTTGAGAAGGGCATGACCCAGGAAGAAATGGAACAAGAAAGCGGAAGATGTTTGCGCTGTGACTATTACGGCTTCGGAAAATTCAGAGAGGGGCGTGAGCTTAAATGGTAAAAATTAAAATCAACGGCAAAGAGATTCAAGTTCCGGAGAACACGACCATACTCGAAGCGGCGAAGCTCAATAATATAACGATCCCGCACCTTTGTTATTTAAAAGGCGTAAACGAAATAGGAGCGTGCCGGGTCTGTGTCGTAGAGATCGTAGGACAGGATCGCCTCGTCTCGTCATGCAACACTCCTGTATATGAAGGCATGGAAGTTTTAACGAACAGTCCCAAGGCAAGACAGGCAAGAAAAACTAACGTAGAGTTAATTCTTTCTCAACACAATGCCCGCTGTGCCGAGTGCGCCCGCTCCGGGAACTGTGAACTTCAGAAGACAGCGAACGACTTGAATGTCTTAGAATTTCCATATCATGAAAACATTGCGGCGTTCAACTGGGACAAAAATTTCCCGTTCATTCGCAACGATGAGAAGTGCATAAAGTGTATGCGCTGTGTTCAGGTCTGCGACAATATACAGCAGATGCACGTATGGGACGTAATTAAATCCGGTTCACGTACTACAGTAGGCTGTAAGGGCGGCAAGAAGATTAACGAAACTAGCTGCACTGCTTGCGGCCAGTGTGTAACTCATTGCCCTGTTGGAGCATTAGTTGAACGTGACGACACTCAAAAAGTTCTTGATGTCTTCGCTAAGAAAGACAAGATAATGATCGCGTCAGTAGCTCCGGCCGTAAGAACTTCATGGGGTGAGAAGCTCGGCCTTACTCATGAGGAAGCAACGTCAGAAAGACTCGCGGCGGCGTTAAGAGCGATAGGCTTTGACTATGTATTCGATACGGATTTTTCAGCAGACCTTACTATAATGGAAGAGGCCAGCGAATTTGTTGAAAGACTCAAGAACGCTAAGAATGAAAAATTCCCGATGTTTACGTCTTGCTGTCCGGGCTGGGTAAGATTTATAAAGATGGAATTCCCGGATCTTGTTCCGCAGTTATCAAGCGCGAAATCTCCGCAGCAAATGTTCGGCGCGATTATTAAGTCATGGTACGCTCAAATTCTTGGAGTCGAGCCGGAAAAAATTTATCACGTTTCCTTCATGCCCTGCACGGCCAAGAAGTATGAATGTGATGTTGAGTGCATGAACTCTTCGGGCGCTCGTGACGTTGACGTTGTTTTGACAGTCCGTGAACTTGACAGGCTGATTAAATCCGAAGGAATTGACGTTAAAGCCCTTGAAGAATGTGACTTTGACGCGCCACTCGGTACGGCTTCGGGAGCTGGACATATCTTCGGAACGACCGGAGGAGTCATGGAGGCTGCGCTTCGTACGGCTTATAAACTTGTCACAGGAGAAAATCCTGAGCCAGACGCGTTTAATTATGT
>JAFSSV010000200.1 GCA_017450825.1 Synergistaceae bacterium | reverse complement strand
TTTCCTTTACGTCCCTTGCCTCCCCTGAAAGGGGAGGTGGCCGAACGAAGTGAGGTCGGAGGGGTTGATTTTTAAATAAAGGGGAGGTGGTGAGCGAAGCGAACCGGAGGGGTTAATTTTTTTAAATGGGAGGTAGAATGGTGCGTAGCTCGCCGAAGGCTAGGGCCGGAAGGGGTTATTACTTTTAAGGTGCTTTTACTATAAAATAAATTAAAACTTTACCGTTTTAGGAAAAATTTATCATGTAGAGGCAAGAGAAAATTGACTGTGAAAAAATACGTTGTGCCGCCGTTAAATATTCATACTGAAGGTTGCCGTTTTGCCAGCTCTCCGATTTTTTTAAATTCTTCATGGCTTTACGCAAACTTTTCGCGCATTCATAGCGGCTGCGCGGTTCTGTTTCAAGCTCCTATTGAGCGCAAAAATAAAATCGTTGCAGTTAATGCCGGGCATGGAACAGTAGGAGGCGATAAGATTTTTACTTACTGTAACCCAGATAAGACTCCCAAAATTACCGATACCTCAACGCCTAAAGGTTCGGTTATTACTATGTGTGTTGCGCCCGGTATGACGTTCAAAGACGGTACGCCCGAAAAAGTTGTAACACTTAAAATCGCTAAGATTCTTAAAAATCTTTTACTCTTGGCAGGGTATGATGTTCTTATGCTTAGAGAGGCCGAAGATGTTCAGCTTGATAACATTGCGCGGACTGTCATTGCTAACAACACCGCCGCTATTCATATTGCGCTGCATTGGGACGGAGATTATTTTGATTATGATAAGGGAGCTTTTTACGTTGCCGTTCCGGAAGGCTTGAAGGGCCGTGAACCTGTAAAAAATTTTTGGAAGTCCCATGAGATTTTAGGAGAATCTTTGATAAAAGGTCTTGACGGGGTAGGTGTAAAAATTTTTCCGTCAAACCCCGTACAATTCGATTTAACACAAATTTCTTTCAGTACGATCCCCTTCTCAAATATTGAGCTTGGCAATCAATGCTCAGATCACTCAGATAAAAAATTAAATATTCTCGCTGAAGGTTTATTGCAAGGGATCGAAGATTATTTTGAAAATACAAGCCTTGTGTAATTCATATTCATGAGGTAACGATAATTCATAGACTTCGCAATTTTTTTAATTAGTGCGTAATGATCTGTTATAAGCTCTTGAACTTCCTCTTCTTTGTCAAAAGTTATACATTCTCCGTCGTCAAGCATTACAAATATAGCTCGATCTTCATAAAACGAAATAAAAATTTGAATGTGAATCTCACGGCTGCCTTGAGATTTCACTGCGTAGGCTGTCATCTCTTCCATGCAAAGGCTGACACGATAGGCAAGCCTCTTTGAACACCCGTTTTCTTCAGCAAAGCTTCGAATAGCCCGCGATGTTTCAACGGCTTTATCAGGAGATACTGACATATAAATTTTCTTGGAGCTTTGATCTTTTTCTGTTAAGCTCGCGCTTTCTATTTGACGATATTTTAAGAAAGCCGGTATTAGGACTATAAATTCAGTTATAAGATAAGAAAGCCATACCCAAGGAGCAGGAAGAATCAAGCTCAAGCCGTAAGCAAAGGCTGGGAGTGTAACATATCCGGCCAATGTTATGACCGTAGCGAATTTATATTCATCGTTAGCCGTAATATACATTCGCAAAAGTGAAGAGATCCCATTAAATAAAAAATGCAGACAGAAAATTCTTAATGACATTATGCCGCCTTCAGGGATTTTCAAGACTCCGTACCAAGTGAAAATTATTTGGGGGAAAAATTCCATAAGCAAAGTTACAATTCCGGTAATTAAAATAAGCATTCGCCAACCTTGTTTCATTACAAGCTGCAGGGGCTTCCAAGCTTCAGCGCCAATCAGCAGGCCAGTCAATGGACGAACAGCATCGATAATACTTTTTGCAAAGACCATAGCAAGGCAGAACGCGAACCAACAAATTCCCAAGATAGCGCCGCCGTCTTCGGGAAAGATTTTTAAAATAATAGCTATTATGAAATACTCTTGAAAGGTAGAGATAAAAATTTTTGCACACTCAGGTATACCGGACGAAATAATTTCCCGCATATCTTCAATAGAAGATTTTTCACCGTGAAAAGAAAAAAAATCCGTCCGCCGTGCAATATACAAAACAGTAAGGGACGCTCTTACTATATTGGCAATGGCTGTCCCGTAACCTGCTCCGGCGACTCCCATTTTTAAAGACCCTACGAAGAAGAGATCTAACAAAATATTTACAGCACCTTCCGTAGACGACAGAACGATAAGACTATTCATTTTTCCGAAGTCCTGAAGAATTAACATGCCCACGATTGAAATTAATCCGAACGGCATTGAAATCATAATTCCCCAAGCGTAATTCATTACAAGTCCGCTCATTTCACTTGAAAGATTATAAGAAGCGACAACAAATTTAACTAACGTGTATTGAATTAGCGAAGTAAACAAAGCAAACATAACTATAAGCTTCACTATCGCGTCTTTTGTTTTATTGAGGCCGTGCTGATTAATTTCGCCAATATCACCAATTTTTTTTGAAAGAACCACCGCCGCTCCGTTGGCAAGCAGCACAGAAGGAAGAGATACAAGCAACATAACAGGATAAAAAATACTAACGGAGGCCAAGGCGTCCGGGCCGATAAAATTTCCAACTACAAGACCGTCAACTGACATTAATGACAGTGTTGAAAAATTTATAAGGAGCAGCGACACAAAATATCTAAGAGTTTTGCGCTGGGTTAAAACGCCGCTTATCTCAAAGCGTTGCTCAATATCAGATACATTCATTTAATAAGATCTCCTTTTTATTTTGAGTCGCCGGAGATGTGGGGATTGCCGCCGCTCACAAGATAGCTTGTGCCCTGATTGCCTTGGCCGATTAAAAGCGATAAAATCGGCGCGTTCGTCCTCAGTGGTCTTATGTGAAGCATAATCAGCGGGGACGTTTTTTCCGAGCGATTTTATTACAGCCACGGAGAAATTAAAAATTAAAAAGTCTGTCTTCTCCGAATGAGACTCGTTTATAAACTCGTCGGCGAAGTCTGAAGCCGAGTCGAAATTTTTATCGGGAACTGTCCATAGCTCACCAGAACCGTTAAGCATCACGCGGTTGCGGGCGGCGGAAGCTCCTTTGTGTTGACAGTAGAAGACGCGCAAATTTTTTCGATCGTATGATTTCAGTATCTCCGGAGTCGAGTCATCAGAGCCGTCTTCAATTAAAATTAATTCGTAATTTGAAGGAAATTGAGAAAGAACGGAGTCAAGGCATTCTGAAATATATTTCTCGCAGTTATAAACAGGTACAATCAAAGAAATCTTGCACGACATTCTATTTAGAGATTCTTCTTTCTTTGTAAATTTTTCCTAAAACGGTAAAGTTTTAATTTATTTTATAATAAAATGGCTTGAACGCAAAAGCGAATTATGACATAAATACAAAAAATAATTTTATAGTAAAAGCATCTTAAAAGTAATAAACCCCTCCGGCCCTAGCCTTCGGCGAGCTACGCACCAGGCCACCTACCCTTTCAAAAAATTAACCCCTCCGCCCTCGCTTCGCTCACCACCTCCCCTTTATTTAAAATTCAACCCCCTCCTGTTCACTTCGTTCACCACCTCCCCAAGGGGAGGCTTTGTGTAGCAGAAATC
>JAFSSV010000199.1 GCA_017450825.1 Synergistaceae bacterium | reverse complement strand
CCGCATAATGAAGTTCTTTGCCAAGTCTTGTCAAAAATTCTTGCCATTATATTTTTTGCACGTTCCTTTCAAAAAAATTTGTGTTAAACCAAAATATTATAAAGCAAATAAATTTTTTTAAAGAGATTTGCCTGCTCCTTCTCTTTATTTTAAATTCAACCCCTCCGGCCTTCAGGCACCTCCCCTTACACAGGGGAGGCAAGAGTGTAAATAGAATAGAAGGTATTGAAAGACTCTCTCGTGCCCCCTGTGTAAGGGGGGATGTCAACTTGTTGACAGGGGGGTTACTTTATCAAAGGGCCGCTTGCGGCGAGAGGGAGCTTTTTAAAAAGGGCGTTGCTTTTTAAATCAATCTCCATAACTCCTCGTGAGTGTCGAACAAAATTTTTTTGCCTTTGATAAATTTTCCAATAACGCCGCTGGAAATTTTATTAGCTTGTAATTTCTCTTGAGCTTCTGAAATTTTTTCCGGCGGTATCACAGCTATTAACATTCCAGAAGAAATTAAATTCAAATAATTAAAGCCAAGCAGACCGGCCGCCCGATGGGTCAATTCTGAAACAGGGATTTTATTTTCGTAAAGCTCTATAGCAAAATCTCCGGCGCTTTGAAGTTCGTATAACGCTCCGTTGATTCCTCCTTCGGTCGGGTCGTGCATGTAACGGGCATACTCACGCAAAATTTTCGCGGGCTTTAAGACCGAAAAATCTTTCTCCCAGCTCTTAATAATTTCAAGCTCTTTATCGCTAAAAATATTTTTGAATAATTTGGGATTGTCATTGGCTATTATGCTCATACCCTCAAGCCCTGCATGTCCGGTCGCTAAAATATAATCGCCTTCAGAAATTTTTTTCGCGCTTAACTCATAGCTCGTCATGCCTAGCATAGTTCCAGAAAGAACGGGCGAGTCATATTTACTCGTGAGTTCAGTATGCCCTCCGGCGATTGACGCGCCGATTTCTTTACAGGCCTCGTGAATTTCTTTCATAAGATTTTTTATGAAAGGGACTCCGAGTTTGTCCGGAATTATTAAAGTCACTATCAGCCAAGCCGGATCAGCTCCTTTGCAGGCCAAGTCGTTGGCGTTGACGTGAACAAGAAGCGAGCCGGCGTTCTTTGAAGCTCCTGTGACAGGATCAGAAGCCGCGACTAAAATTTTTTGACCGTCAGGAATTTTTATCAGTGCCGCGTCTTCTCCTATTCCTCCGCCTACTAATAAATCTTTTCTCAAAGCGCCCGTAAAATTTAATACGCTGTCTTTTAAAATTTCCGGCTGTAATTTTCCCGGCATTGCTTATCACTCTTTTCTGATTCATAATAAATTTTTATTTTTACAGGAGATGATTATACGTGAAAAAAATTTTTGCATTGCTCTTAATATTTTTTCTTGCTCTTGAACTTGAAGCTCAAGCCTTGCCCGTGAGCTTTGACCTTAGAGATTACGGGCTTGTTACTCCGATCAAGAATCAAGGAATCCCCGGTCCTTGCTGGGCGTTTGCGGCCTTGAGTGCAATGGAGTCGAATTACCTGTCACAGAATTTAAACGCTGATAAAGAAATTCCAGACCTTTCAGAGTTACAGCTTGCCTATTATTGTTATAAGGGATCGACACGTGAGAAGCGTTTTACTTCGGGGCGTAAGTCCGGGCTTTTGAGTCTTGAAGGGAATCTTTTTATGCCTGTAGCTTTTATGTCGCGCTTGGCAGGGCCTACGGACGAAAAATTTTTGCCGTACATGACAGATCTAAGCAACTCGCAAAGGATTTCGCTTTCAAAGAAGAAGCCCGAAAAATATAAACGCAGCATGATTTTAAAAGAAGCTTTTTTCTTATCAGGGACTCAAACTTTAGGGCTTGAGCTTAAAAAGGATTTAATCATGAGGCACGGAGCTATAGCCGTGAGCATTTACAGCGAGCCTGAGAAATTTCATACAAGAGGCAATTTCTACACGTACTTTAATAATTCTCACGGGAACGAAATAAATCATTTTGTAACTTTAATCGGCTGGGACGATAAATTCCCGGCAAAAAATTTTTCGCCCGTTCCTTCGCGTTCGGGGGCATGGCTTGCGAAAAATTCATGGGGAGAAAGCCGCGGGAGCAACGGCGGTTATTTCTGGATGTCATACGATCAGCATACTTACGGAGGCACGGCCTTCATAGTTGCTAAGAACGACAGGCACATTAAACATTACGGCTATGACGATTTAGGCTGGTGCAATAATCTGAATTACTCTTGGGCCGCCAATGTTTTCAAGATCGAAGGCAAGCACGAGAAACTCCGGGAAATTTCTTTCTACACGCCCGATATAAATACACCTTACGAGATTTTTATTTACAGATGCGGAAAAAATTTTCCAATGCTTCCGACTTCGGGGGAGCTTGTAAAAAATTTGAAGGGAGAAATTTATCTTACGGGTTATCACACTATAGAACTTCCCGAAGATATTTGGCTTGAAAGCGGCGAATATATTTCAATAGTTTTAAGGCTCGGAGTTAATGCTATGCCGGTAGAAATGAAAATAAAAAATTATTCGGATAATTTTGCCGTCAATGAGGGCGAAAGTTTTTTTTCAGCCGAAGGAGAGCGCTGGATCGACGGCGTAAATCTTAAAGCCAACGCCTGTATAAAAATATTTACGTATTAGAACGACACAAAGCCTCCCCCTTGGGGAGGTGGCCAAAGGCCGGAGGGGGTTGCCTTTCAAAAATTTTTTTTTTTTAAGAATAACCCCATAGCCAGCAAGCTGGCCCTCTTGGAAAGCAACCCCCCTGTCAGCAAGCTGACATCCCCCCTTTCAGGAGGGACGAGAGATTTCTTTGACATCTTCTATTCCTTTTACACCTTGCCGCCCCTGAAAGGGGAGGTGCTGAACGAAGTGAAGCGGAGGGGTTGAATTTAAAATAAAGGGGAGGTGGCCAAAGGCCAGAGGGGGTTGTTTTAAAAGGGGAGGTGCCAGGGAGGCCGAAAGGGTTGTGTTTCTTTATACGTTTACACCGTAATGACGGCACAAAGCCTCTAAGCCTCCGCTGAAGCCGTTGCCGATAGCTTTGAAATCCCATTCGGTGCCGTCCCTGTAAAGTTCGCCGCATACGACCGCGGTTTCAGTTGAAAATTTATTTGCTAAGTCATAGCGTAAGAGTTCGCGTGAATTCTTTTCGTCAAGTACGCTGATAAATGCGCTTGATACTTTCCCGAAGTTCTGATCAAGCTTTTCGCCGTCATAAATCGTAACAGTGAAGACTATCCGGCTTACGTATTGCGGGACTCGTTCAAGGTCTACGCGTAATTCTTCGCCGGTGTCGCCGGTCTTGTCGTCGCCCATGTGAGTAACTGCTCCGGAAGCGTCCGCCCTTTGGCCGTAAAAAACAAAATCAGCATTGCGCGTGACCTTGCCGTTCGAAGTCAAAAGAAACGCCGAAGCGTCAAGATCAAAGCCAACCTTCCAGCCTAGCCGGACAATTATTTTTGAGATTGGGTAATGCTTTGTTAAGTTTATTTTTTCGTCTTTGTTCAAAATAATTTTTTCTGAATTCGCTGAAACTGAAAGGGAAGGAGAAGCAGAAGGACTCGCTTTAATTTTTTCAGACGGTGCAGACTTGGCCGCTGATTTAAAGAAAGCCGCAAGCAAAAACATAAACGCATAGACAGCAAAGGCAAAGCCCGTTTGTTCTGGCGGTATAAAGCCCCCGGCACAGCACAGAGCCGCCGAAGCTAAAAGCAAAGCCGCCGCCGTTTTCTTTTTTCTTGAGAAGCAAATAAGACCGCCAATGACTCCAACTATAGCCGCGCCCATAAAAAGCCATGATGATTTTAGAAGTTCGGGATTTTGAATCGCTTTGACGGTGTCAAGAGTAATATCAAGCTCATCGGCAAAATCATCAACAAGTTCTCTTATCCATTCAGGGATCGAGCCCATGTTGACGACTCCGGCCGCCGCCAATGGGAAGCCCTCCATGAAAGAACAGTACGACGCAAAGACCGCTAACAAAAACGCTACGAAAGACATTGAGAACTCCTCCTGTTTAAATTTTATTATAAAAAAAACTTCACCCGGCCAGCGGATGAAGTTTGATTTTCTTTTTTATATTTTTGGGTCTGTAATTGTCTTATGGTCGGGACGAGAGGATTCGAACCTCCGACCCCCTGCACCCCATGCAGATGCGCTAGCCAGACTGCGCTACGTCCCGTTTGTAATTTTGCTGTCATTATGTATAATTATCAGCACCTCAATATTTTATCCCAAAAATTTTATACGTCAAGAATAAAAGGAGATATTCTTTTATGAGAAAGTTTTTTGTCCTTTTCTTCGTGTTGTCTTTGTTCGGAGCGGCAAGCGCTGCTGATCTTACGCTTGATCTTCCGAAGGCCTTGGAGCTTGGACAGGCCACTAAGACAACTATTACTCCGCTCGTTGACGGCCAGGCTGTTAAAGTTGATTGGTATGTTGCGCCTTACGTAACTAATCCCAATCGGCCGGAAGATCAAAAAATTAATATTTACATTCCTGAGAACGTGCAGAAAAATTCGCCGGTCTTATTCGTAATTAATAACGGCGGCTGGTTCATGGACGATTATTTCAGGACTGTAGACGATCAGACCGGCATAGCAATCAAAGACGGCGTGAATTATCCGACAGACTTTGACACTAAGGCGAACACTTCAAAGGGCCGTGAGCAGTTCAGCGCAATGGCATTGAAGCGCGGATTTATTATCGCGTCTTACGGGGCAAGAGGCCGCAACAACGGCGCGACCGACGGAAAATTTTTAGGGCATTCCCCAGCTACAGCAGTAGATACTAAGGCGGCAATAAGATATTTGAAAGCCAACAAAGATTTTTTAGGGCTTGACCCCGAAAAAATTATCGCTAACGGAACTTCGGGCGGAGGAGCTATGACAAGCTTAATCGCGGCCAGCGGAAACAGTCCGGACTTCTTTGAATATCTTTACGAGATCGGAGCGGCCGGAATTTCAAAAAACAAAGACGGAAAATTTATAAGCGCTCCCGAAATCGGCGATGATATTTTCGCGGCTATGGCTTACTGTCCTATAACGGATCTTGGTCATGCCGACGCGGCTTACGAGTTCACGTATAACTCGACACGCAAGGAGCTTTACAAAAATTCTGCTCTTGAATATGAAGTCGAGGGAGCTTCGCAGGAAGAAATCATGAAAAAATCCGAAGCCCTCAAAGAAAATTATATTGCTTACGTGAACGGCCTGAAATTAAAACGCAAGGACGGTTCGTTATTGACCGCTGATAATCTTGAAGAAGAAATTATCGCGCTCATGAAAGCCGAGATCGAAGAAAGCATTAAAGAAATCGGCGTTGAAAGAATGCGCGCTGACATTGAGCGTTCACAGTGGCACGGAAATAACTGGCTTGTTCTTAACGATGACGGGACGTATAAATATGACTTTGAAGCTCATAAATATTTTGCGGCAATGAACACGAAATTAAAAATCGTTCCGGCCTTCAGCAATTCCGGTTTATACGAGCCTCAGCAGCAGAACGAAGATAATTTATTCGGGACTCGCGATGAAAGTTACAGCCCGTTTGAGTTCGTTTCATGGAACGAAGACAAAGTTAAAAACACCGTAGGCAAAGATGACACGGGCCTTGATTGGGACGAGTACATGAAGACGGACGCGGGAAAATTTTTAGCCCAGCAGATTAAAATGACTTGCCCGTTTGATTACTTGACTGATGATCCTAACGTCAAGACCGCGCCTTTCTGGTATGTCCGTTGGGGAATGAAAGACAGGGACTCCTCGTTTGCGCTTGAAACTGTCTTTTATCATGAGCTTCTGAACAACAAGAATATTAAAGATCTTAATTTTGAATTCGCTTGGCTCTTCCCTCACTCCGGAAATTATGACGCTAAAGAAGCCTTCGAGTGGCTCGACAGCAAACTGAAATAAAAAATCACTAAGCCTCCCATTCAGGGAGGTTTTTTATAACTCCCTCGCCAGCCCCCCACCACCGCAAGCGTTTTTTGAGTAAGGAATCCCCCCGCCGCAAGCGGCCCTCCCCCCTTAGAAGGGGGGCTTTAGGGTATTACTAACAAAGCTGGGCCTTGGGGAGGTGGTGAACGAAGTGAACCGGAGGAGGTTGCTTTTAAGATAAAAATTTTTTTTATAATACCCCCTGTCAGCAGGCGGCCCTTTGATAAAGTAACCCCCTCGCCACTTCGTGGCCCTCTCCCCTTAACAGGGGGCGCAAGGAGTCCTTCTATTCTGGCTACGTCCCTTGCCGCCCCTGAAAGGGGAGGTGCTGAACGAAGTGAAGCGGAGGGGTTGTAGATAAAAAAATTTATATCGACAGCCTTAAATTTTTCTCGAAGCGTTTATAGATTATTATTGAAAGGCTTGCCATCATTATGTCTGCTGTGACTTGCGTCCAGACTATCCCGTACATTCCAAAAAT
>JAFSSV010000198.1 GCA_017450825.1 Synergistaceae bacterium | reverse complement strand
TCGTGTATCACAGAAAGGATATCGACAGAAAGTTCTTTGAAACAATCCGCAAACGGCTTTCTCCTTGCTGTAGTGTGGCCAGTTTGTATTTCTGGGCAGTCGCAGGCGGAGCAATGGGAACAAGAGGCCGCTGAAACATAATGTAAAACGGGAGGTCTAAAAATGATTTACACAAATGATTATGAATCCCCTTTGGGAAACATTTTGCTTGCCGGGGACGAACAGGGATTAACAGGACTTTGGTTCACGGAAGGCTCCAGATATTTTGGGCTTGGTCTGAAAAAAGGAGCTCGTCGGTGTGAAACGGACTATTTTGATCAGACGAAAGAATGGCTGGATCTTTATTTTTCAGGTCGTGATCCCGGGTTCTTTCCGAGGATTCATTTGGTAGGATCCGATTTCCGGAATCGTGTCGGAGAGATCATGTGCGAGATCCCTTATGGGAAGACGGTTACTTACGGTTGGATTGCCGACAAACTGGCAAAGGAGCGCGGACTTGAAAGAATGTCCGCACAGGCGGTTGGCGGCGCGGTCGGGCATAATCCAATCTGCATCATTGTACCGTGCCATCGGGTGATAGGATCGAACAGAAGTCTGACCGGATACGGAGGAGGAATCCAACGAAAGAAAGCCCTTTTGGAACTGGAGGGCAATGATATGAGTCATTTTACTATACCGATAAAAGGAACTGCGCTATAAATTCCGACTTATCTGAAACACTCGGTCACACCCGAAAAATTAAGTAACTTATTATTCACCATCACCACGATTTTCCACTATAAAAAATCGGCGCTCCGCAGTTTGCAGAGCGCCTTGTTGATGAGTGCTGTTTTCAGACCGCCTTGAACATTTTCTGCGAAGGCGGCGTCTTGCCCGCGAGCTTTTCCTGCTCTCTCCGGGCTGCCTCAGCTTCCTCCATGCGGTGAAGCTTTAGTAGAAAACGACGGCAAAATTCTTCACCACACGAAGGAAGTTTTGCCGTTTTTTATTTTTTCTTGCTCATTGAAAATTTTTCCGCTGTAAAATAAAATAAACCCCGTTCGATTTTTTGAACTTAATTTTAAATTTAAGTTCATTATTTTTTTGAGGAGCTTGATAAAAATCAATGACGAAAATTTTTATTGACGGCAGCGCCGGAACAACGGGCCTTCAGATTCATGAAAGACTGAAAGCAAGAAAAGATATTACGCTCTTGAAACTCAACGAGGACGAAAGAAAAAATCTTGATGCTAGAAAAAAATTTTTGAACGAAGCCGATATAGTTTTTCTATGCCTTCCCGACTCGGCCGCAGTCGAAGCCGTAAGCTTGGTCGAAAATAATCATACAGTCGTGATTGATACTTCGACAGCTCACAGAACTTCAGAAGGCTGGACTTACGGAATGCCGGAACTTGCTAACGCCCGCGAAAAAATTAAAAACTCCAAGCGAATCGCTAACCCCGGCTGTCATGCAAGCGGCTTCATTGCCCTCGTTGCTCCTCTTGTTGAAAATAATTTAATAAGCCCCGAAGAAAAACTCACGGCTTTCTCAATCACCGGATATTCAGGCGGCGGAAAAAAAATGATCGCCGAATATCAAAATCCACAACGCAATATTTTATTCAACGCTCCAAGACAATACGCCCTCACTCAAACTCATAAACATCTCCCGGAAATGACTAAGCTTTGCGGCCTAAAACATGCTCCGGTCTTTTGCCCGATCGTAGCAAATTTTTATTCGGGAATGGAAGTTACTGTAGCTCTTCATAATGTAAACTTGGGACAAATTAAAGAGGTTTACAAAGCTTATTATTCGCAAGGCGGCTTGATTAAGTTTGACGTACCTGAAGGCAATGTAAACTCAAAAACAAGTAAGGAAGTTTACAACGCTTATTATTCGCAGGGCGGTTTGATTAATCTTGACGGCCCTGAAGGTAATGTAAACTCAAAAACAAATCAAGAGGGTTACAATGCTTCATATTCACGGGAGGGCTTGATTAAGTTCAACGACTCCGAAAATGACGAGGGCGGTTTCGTATCAGCTTCAGCTTTCAGCGGGCGCGACGATATGGAAATAACTGTACAGGGCAACGACGAAAGATGTTTATTGATTTCGCGATTCGATAATCTAGGCAAGGGCGCTTCGGGCGCTGCTGTTCAGAACATGAATTTGATCATGGGCATTAACGAATTTACAGGCTTGAATGTTTAATTAGTTTTTATTTATAGCAAGCACAGTTTATTTTCTATAAAACCCTTCCAGCCCTTCAGGCCACTTCCTCTTCTTTTGAATTCAACCCCTCCGCCTCACTTCGTAGCCTTCGGCGTGCTGCGCGACCGGCCACCTCCCCTTTCAGGGGCGGCAAGTTGTAAAGGGAATAGAGTATGTCGAAGGCCTCTCTTGCGCCCCATGTTAAGGGGGAGAGGGCCACGAAGTGGCGAGGGGGTTATCTCTAAAAAAGGGGGATGCCAAGCTCGCTGTTCGCCAAGCCTTCGGCGTGCTACGCGACCGGGTTATAGTTTTTTAAGTGTGCTTAGTATATTAAGAAAGGAAAGTTTTTCACATGAACTTCAAAGAAATTAACGGCGGTGTATGCGCGGCTCAAGGCTTTCAGGCTTCCGGCATTCACTGCGGGATCAGAAAGAGCAGAACTAAAAAAGATATAGCATTAATCTTCAGCTCCGTTCCGGCTTCAGCGGCGGCCGTCTATACTACCAATCTTGTTAAGGGCGCTCCGCTCACGGTCACAAAAAATAATCTCCAAAAATCCTGCGGCGTTGCTCAAGCCGTAATCTGCAACAGCGGCAACGCTAACACCTGCAACGCTAACGGAATCGAAATCGCTGAACAAATGTGTTCGCTTGCAGGCAAGGCTTTAAAAGTCAAACCTGAATATATTATTGTCGGGTCTACCGGAGTCATTGGCCAGCCTCTCGACATTGAGCCAATCAAAAACGGAATCCCCGAGCTTGTAAAAAATCTTCAAGCTAACCCCGCCGGAAGTAATTCAGCTTGCGAAGGCATAATGACAACCGGCATTGTTAAAAAAGAAATCGCAATAGAATTTTCTTTGGGCGGCAAAACCTGTCACATCGGAGCAATCGCTAAGGGAAGCGGCATGATTCACCCGAATATGGCGACAATGTTAATTTTTATTACGACCGACGCGGCAATCTCACCCGAACTCTTACAAAAGGCCTTGTCTGAAAGCGTAGCCGATACTTTCAACATGATTAGCATTGACGGCGACACTTCAACTAACGACATGACGGCGATATTAGCAAACGGTACAGCAGGCAATGAGAAAATTATTTCAAGTGAAAGCCAAGACTTCAAAATTTTTAAAGAGGCTTTGAATTTTATTAACGTTAAACTTTCAAGAAAGCTTGCGGCTGACGGCGAAGGCGCTACAAAATTACTTGAGTGCATAGTGAACGGAGCAAGCGATCTTCAAACGGCCAAGACCGTTGCCAAGAGCGTAATATGTTCGAGTCTTTTTAAGGCGGCAATGTTCGGAGCTGACGCTAATTGGGGGAGAGTCCTCTGTGCAATCGGCTACAGCGGAGCAAAGGTCGATATAAATAAAATCGACGTTGCTTTTCAAAGCGAAGCCGGAAAAATTTCAGTGTGCCAAGGGGGCGCGGGCTTAGACTTTTCAGAGGAGAAGGCCAAGGAAATTTTACTGAAGCCCGAAATAAAAATTTTAATCGCGCTCAATGACGGCGATAAAACTGCTACGGCTTGGGGCTGCGATTTGACTTATGACTACGTGAAAATCAACGGGGACTACAGGTCTTAATTTACTATGGAAAATTTTTCAAATTCACAGCGCGCTGAAGTTCTTGTGCAGGCATTGCCTTACATTCAAAAATATACAGGCCGGACTGTCGTAATTAAATACGGCGGAAACGCAATGATAAATCCGGAATTAAAGCAGCAAGTCATGGAAGATATTATTCTTTTATGGCTTGTGGGAGTCAAAGTCGTCTTAGTTCACGGAGGAGGGCCGGAGGTCAGCGGCTTAATGAAGAGCTTGGGCAAGAAGCCCGAGTTCATAAACGGCCTGCGAGTAACAGACAAAGAAACTGTCGAGATAGTTCAAATGGTCTTGGCCGGGAAGATTAATAAAACTCTTGTAGGACTCTTAGAGAACAAGGGCGGCCGGGCTGTCGGACTCTCTGGGCTTGACGACAGATTGATCGAAGCGAAATGTAAAGATCCCGCGCTTGGATTCGTTGGCGAAGTCACGCGCGTAAACACTGAAATAATTAATGACCTCTTAGAGCGTAAATATATTCCGGTTATCTCTACGATAGCCTGCGGCCCGGAAGGCGAAGTCTTTAATATCAACGGCGACACAGCCGCGGCTTGTGTAGCTGGAGCTTTGCGCGCTGAAAGATTAATAATCTTGACAGACACGGCCGGAATTTTGCGCGATCCTTCGGACAGTTCTACAATAATTTCAGAAATCACTGTCCCCGAAGCTCAAGAGCTTATTAAAGACGGCACGATCTCCGGCGGAATGATTCCGAAAGCTGAATGCTGTATCAGGGCAATCAACGAAGGAGTCAAGAAAGTTATTATCATGGACGGTCGAATTCATCATTCGATTTTAATCGAGCTTCTAACGGACGAAGGCGCGGGCACAATGTTTAAATAAATATTAATTAAGCAAGGGGGAGGTATATTTTTCATGTTCAGCTCCGAGAGAATTTTATTTTTTGACGGCGGAATGGGGAGCATGTTACAGGCAAGGGGCTTGAAGCTCCGTGAACTTCCGGAAGTTTTAAATCTAACTAACCCGGATTTAATACGGGAAATTCATAACGAGTACAAAGCCGCCGGAGCAGACTTCATAACTTCAAATACCTTCGGCGCAAATAGATTCAAGCTTGCCAAGTCCGGCTATAGCGTTTCAGAAATAGTTGAAGCAGGTACGAGAATCGCCCGTGAAGCAGC
>JAFSSV010000197.1 GCA_017450825.1 Synergistaceae bacterium | reverse complement strand
TTGCCAGCACTACAGCAAGAGAAATAATCTTCTTCATTTAAAAAATTACCTCCTGAATAAAAAATTTTTATGAGTTAGAAAATTTTATCATAAAAAGGCCGGGGATTAAAAAATTTTTTTTATCTGCAACCCCTCCGGTCTCCTTTCCCTGCGCCCCCTATTAAGGGGGAGAGGGCCACGAAGCGGCGAGGGGGGTTATCTTTTAAAAAAAATTTTTTTTGAAAAGCAACCCCTCCGGCCTCCCGTTGGTCGGCCACCTCCCCGTTCAGGTGAGGCAAGGTGTAGATAAAACAGACGATGTTGGAGAAATCTCTCGTCCCCCCCTGTGAAGGGGGGGGGATGTCAACTTGTTGACAAGGGGGTTACTGTCCAATAGGGCCAGCTTGCGGCAAGGGGGGTTATTTTTTTACCGTCTTCCTCCGGGTCTTCCTACTCCGGGGACTCTGAAAAAGCTTCCGGCGTTTGAACGGGTCTTTTTCACTCCGGCTTGAGCATTGATTACGAGTTCAGTTCCTTCGTGAATAAATTTTCTGTCGGAGTTGCGGGAATTTTTTTCGTCAACGAGTTCAAGCCATTTACTGTCGGCTACGCCCGTAGTGATTCTAAGAGGCGGCATTAAATCATCTCCATGAGCCGGCCAGACTGTAGCGCTGTGAGTCGTGTTCTTTTGATCAAGAATGCTCCTGTCAAACGAAACAGTCTTTAATAAATCTTCGGGCGGAGTGAATCTCAAAGCCGCTACGGGAATGCGCAAAACATTTTCGGCCTTGGCCGTTTCGATTGATACGTTAGCGGTCATGCCGGGCTTTAATTTTAAATCTTTATTATCAACGTGAATAATAACCGTGTAAGTTACGACGTTGTTTTCAGTTTTAGGAGAAATTCTAACCTGAACGACTTTGCCCGAAAAATCTTCATCGGGGAAAGCGTCAACTCTGAACGTCACGTTCTGGCCTTCGTCTACTGTTCCTATGTCGGCCTCGTCTACTTTTGCTTCGATCTGCATACGAGTTAGATCTTCGGCAATCTTGAAAAGGGTCGGAGTGTTGAAGCTTGATGCTACTGTCTGTCCTGCCTCGACCTGTTTATTAATTACAACGCCGTTTACAGGAGAAGTTATCCGGGTGTAGCCCAAATTAGTTTTGGCGCGTTCGACTGCTGTCTTGCTCTGAATGAGTCTTGACTTAGCTTCTTCAAGCGCGGCGCGTTTTAACTCTAAATCCGTCTGGCTTGTGTCGACTTCACTGCGGGCGATTAAATTTCGGTCGAATAATTCTTTGTTGCGTTTATATTTTCGTTCAGAGTCTTTCAGCGAAGCCTGAGCGCTCTTGACCGAAGCCTCATTCACGGCTAAGGCGGCTTGAGCTTCATTGAGATTTAATTGACTCACCGAAGGATCAATCAGCGCTATTAAATCCCCGGCCTTGACCGTTGAATTAAAGTCTACATAAATTTTTTTGACGATCCCTGAAACCTGAGTGCCAACGTCAACAACGCTCACAGCGTTGAGTTCGCCTGTAGCTGTGATAGTTGAAATAATATCGCCGCGGGTTACTTGTGAACTTGTGAGGCCGTAGCCTACTTCTTCACGTTGAAAGAAATAAAAATAAATTCCGTAAGCAATGCCGGCAATGACGGCCAGCAAAAATAATTTTTTAAGTCCTGCTCGCATAAAAAATCCTGCTCCCTTTTTAAAAATTTTCTAAGACTGTAAGCAAATTAGATTCAACAAAAATATTTTCAGCGTTTAATTTTCCGATTGGAATATTTTTATTTGCGCCGTGGCTGTCGCTTCCGCCGGAGATAAATAAATTTTTTTGTTTAGCGATTTGCTCGAGCCATTGGCATTTTTGAAAATCATATTTTGAATAATAGCATTCGAGTCCTTGAAGCCCGTAAGAGATTAACTCGTCAAGCAAGAAATAAAAATCTTTCTCGCTCAATTCGCTTTCACGTTCGCCGCCCAAGGGGTGAGCCCATACGGAAATGCCTCCTGAATTTTTTACGGCTTTTATAGCGTCGGCGGCGTTGACTTTATCGTTTCCTGTTTTGGCTTTGTCGATAAAATTTTCGATAGCTTCGGGACGAGTTTTCGCGAGTCCTTTTGATATTAACAAGTTAGCTAAGTGAGGCTTGCCTGTGCTTGGAATTTTCAAAAGGTCTTCGATCTCTTGAGCTGTGAAAGTAATATTAAACCTGTCGCGAAGGAAATCAATTCGCTTAAAAAATTTTTCGTGTCTTAAATTATTTCCGGCGGCTAAGATTTCTTTGAAGGCGGGGTGTTCGTGATTGTAATTGAGGCCGAGAATATGACATTTATTTTTTTCTGTCCTGCAAGAGAACTCTATGCCCGGAATGAATTTTAAATCAGAATTTTTTTTGACTAAATCTTTTAATTTCAGCGCGCCTGTAATTGTATCGTGATCGGTGAGGGCAAAAACTTTTAAGCCCAATGCTTTAACTTTTTCTAAAATTTCTTCGGGTGAGTCGGTTCCGTCGGAGGCGTTCGAGTGTAAGTGTAAATCAATTTGACTCGGCAAAATTTTTTCACGTACCTTTCTAAAATTTTTTTTAATATATTCAAGCCTTGTGAAAATTTCAAGGAGGTTTTAATTCACCCCCCCCCTCCGACCTCACTTCGTAGCCTTCGGCGTGCTTCGCGACCGGCCACCTCCCCTTTCAGGGGGGTTGTTCTCCAAGAGGGACACAAAGTGGCAAGGGGGTTATTTATAAAAAAATTTTTTTTAAAGATTCAACCCCTCCGACCTCCTTTCAGTCGGCCACCTCCCCTTTCAGGGGCGGCAAGGGACGTAGCAGGAATAGAATATGTTGAAAAACTCTCTCGTCCCCCCTG
>JAFSSV010000196.1 GCA_017450825.1 Synergistaceae bacterium | reverse complement strand
CGGTCATTATTGCCGTATGGTTAATGTGTGCAATCGAGAAATGGTTACACAAACATACGCCGGAAATGATTGACTTGTTTGTCGTCCCGTTCACTACAGTTTTATGCACTACGTTCTTAACGTTCACAATCATTGGCCCGATCTTTGCATGGCTTGAGTCTCAGGTCTTGGCCGGAGCGCAGATCCTTGTAAAGAATCCTATAGGTTCAGGCGTAATGGGTGCTATCTATCCTTGGACGGTTGTTATGGGACTTCACCACATGTACAACGTAATTGAGGCCGGTATGCTTTCAGTAGAAGGCGGCTTGAATACGTGGATGCCTATTGCTTCAGCGGCAAACTTTGCACAGTTCGGCGCGTGCTTGGCCGTAGGTTTCAAAGCCAGACAGCAGAGAACAAAAGTTGTCGCTATCCCTTCATCACTTTCAGCTGCGCTCGGAATTACGGAGCCTGCTATCTTCGGTATTAACCTTCGTTTCTTCAAGCCGATTTTAGCTGGAATGATCGGCGGAACAATCGGAGCTTTCTACGGAGCTTTCACGGGTATCGGAGCCAAGGCTTACGGCGTTACTGGAATCCCCGGTTACTTGACAATCGCTCAGCCTGTTCAGTATTCGATACTTCTTGCTATCTCCGGCGGTATTGCTTTCATTCTTTCATGGATTATGTGGAAAGAAGAAGCGCCCGAAGCAGCAGCCGCAGCTCCCGCCCCTGAAGCAATGCCCGAAAAAATCATGGACTTCGGAACGGTTATAAGTTCTTCAGCCGGTGAAATCGCTCAGTGCACCGCCGGAAAAGTTATTCCTTACACTGAAATTCCTGATCCGACTTTCGCTCAAGGGACTCTTGGCCAAGGTGTAGGCATTCAGCCCGAAGATGAATTCGTTTATTCTCCGATTGACGGCGAGATCTCTTCAGTAGCTGAAAGCAAGCACGCTATCGGAATCAGCGGCGAGAATGACATGGAAGTTTTAATTCATGTCGGTGTTGATACGGTAGAAATGAAAGGCGACGGCTTTGAAGATTTTGTCAAAGAAGGCGACAAGGTCAAGAAGGGCCAGAAGCTCATGAAGTTCGACCGCGCTAAAATCAAAGCAGCCGGACACCCCGACACGGTCGTATTACTCCTCACGAACAGCGATGACTACGAAGGCGTAAAATTTGGCGCTAATCTCTAATTAATTTTTTAAAAAAATTTTCCCCGCGGCCTTTATGACTGCGGGGAATTTTTTTTATTTGACAAAAAAAATTTTTGTACTAGAATACCCGCTTGTTGCCAACGAGGCAACGAAATAATAAATTTTTTAGGAGGAACTTAATTATGAGAGTTATAGAAATTACGAAGGAACATGTAAAAGACAGCAAGTTATTTTTAAGTAAGTTTGCAACGGTAACGAACACCGAGGAACTTATTAAGGCCGCAAGGAAAGCAGGTTACTCGCTCTTTATGTAGGCCGGCTAATTAACAGCTTAGTATTACGTAGAAAATGCTCCCGCGAGTCGGGGGCTTTTTTTATCTTGAATCTTCTACTGTATAATTACAAAAAACTGAAAGGACTCTTTTCAAATATGAAGGAAAAATTTTTCACGGCAATGCTCTTTATTTTTTTGATTACTTCATTAGCCGAAGCGAATTTCAAAGATGATCTTCTTAAACTTAGCGGCGTTGTTTCGGTTGATGAAATTGTCCAAAGCAGCGACAAAAAAGTTTTTGCTGAAAAATATCTCGTAACTTTTCGACAGCCTCTGAGCTGGAAGGATCAGAGGCTGTCGAAATTTCACACAGCGCGTTGAAATCGGCTTTGCCGGTTATGATAATCCCAATGTCGTCAACGTTGGAGGGTATGAACTGTACGATAAAGAATTTCCCAAAGATGACCGGCACGAACTGGCCAAGATGTACAACGCGAATTTTATTAACATTGAGTATCGTTTCTTTTCAAAGTCTGCTCCGGCTGGCTTGTCAAAAACAGTACAGACCTTTGGGAATATCTCACGGACGAGAACGCCTCGTATGATTTTCATAACATAATCGAACAGTTAAAAGAAATTCTTTCAGGCAACTGGGCCTTCACAGGCACAAGCAAGGGCGGACAGGCTACGAATATTTTTGCTTATTATTTCCCGACAGATGCTCAGGCTTATGTGTCTTACGTTGCTCCGTTTTGCAACGGCATAGACGATCCGCGGGGCTTTGAAGCTCTATACAGCACTATAGGCAATGAACGTTACGGCGAAAAGCAGGCGAAAAAATACCGCGACTTAGTCTTAAATTTTCAAGTCGAGGCTATAAAGAACCGCGACTATGTACAGCCACAATGCTTAAAATACTCAAAAGATTATTCGCCCTATCCTCTGGCGACTGCGAGCAAAGATTTTGAGGCTTACGTTGCTGATTTTGGCGAGGGAGTTTGGCAATATAAACAGAATTTCGCCTCTCTTGACGAAGTAATGAAGATTCTTCCGCAGTCCGATGACCCTTTAACAGAAGAAAGAGAAAATAAAAAATTTCTTGATGCCATGGTCAGTGTCTTCAAAGCCGAAGATTCTGACGAGGCAAGTTTTTTTCCTTACATGGTACAGGCTGCCGTTGAAAATGGAAATTATGCGTTAATTTTAAAACCTTTACGCGATGAGCTTGAGAAATTTAATATTTCTTTAGACCTTACGGAAGAGACAGAGAAAAATTATAATGCCTGCTGTGATTTTACTAAGGAGCAGCTTGAAAAATTTAAATTTAAATCAGACATGCGCGAAAAAATGCTCGCATGGACAAACACAAACACAAGCAACGTTATAATGATTTACGGTGACTCAGATCCTTGGTACTTCATGAGGCTTCCTGAAACGGACAACGAGAATATTCACGTCTTCACGTCTTCGCGTGATGCTCACAATATTCGAATTTCAAAAATGGCGGACGAACAGAAAAACGAAATTACGGCCTTAATTACTCAATGGCTTCAGCAAGATACGACTCAGCAGCATATTTCCTCATCAGGCGGAGGGTGTAACGCCGCGGGGCTTGGTTATGTTTGTCTTGCGGTTTTAATTTTTAAACGCAAAAAAATTTTTTAAGCTAACCCCTCGCCGACAAGCTGGGCCTCTTGTTGAGAAATAACCCCCTCGCCACTTCGTGGCCCTCTCCCCCTTCACAGGGGGCGCAAGAGATTTCTTCAAAATATTCCATTCCCTTTACGCCTTGCCGCCCCTGTGTAAGGGGAGGTGGTGAACGAAGTGAACCGGAGGGGTTGTAGTTAAAAAAGGTAGATGTGCCTCAGTGAAACGAAAGGCGGAAGGGTTATAATAAAAAAGTGCCGTGAAGGCCTAAGGGGGATATAACTAAAAAAATTTTTTTAATAAAGGAGCATGAGATTTTTTATGTGGTCAAAGATCAAAAGTTTTTTTGAAACAGTTGGGGATCTAATTTCTCTTTTCTTTATGATGTTATTTGAGATGCCGTTCTTGACATTGGGACTCCTTTCGCCTGTTTTTTTAATTGCTGCTGTAATTTTATTTTTCTGTGAAGCTACAACTTGGGCTGCTGTTCTTGGAGGCTTGGCCGTCGTCGGGATCGTTGGAATTTTATGGGAGATCTTCATGTAAATAAAATATTTTTCGCCTCAATCCGAAAATGAAAAGGAATAGTTATAACTTTTCATACGCAGGAGGCGAAATTTTTTTATCATGATGATAAGCAATGACAACATAGCCCGGACTGCTATAAATGCTTTTCAGGCCAACAACAGGGCTATAGAAAAAACTTCCCGGGCTTTGTCTACAGGACTCAAAGCAGCTCAAGCCGCCGATGATGCCGCAGGCTTCGCTATGGGGATGAACATAAGCGCTCAAATAGCCGGAGTCAGCAGGGCAATCAGAAATTCTCAAGACGGAATGTCTATGCTCCAGACAGCAGAAGGAGCGCTCAATCAAATTAATTCCATACTGCAAAGAATGCGCGAACTTTCCGTTCAGGCCGCTAATGACTCGCTTACGACTCAAGACAGAAATTATATTCAGCTTGAACTCAACGAACTTAGAAATAATATCGACAGCGTAGCTTCTAATACTACTTTCAATTCTAAAAGACTCCTTGACGGCAGCTCGTCTGCTATATGGTCTTCAACTGATCCAGATATAAATTTATCCGTGAGCGGAGCTATAACCGGACTCGATCAGTTCGGACAGCGGCAAACCGCAAGCGGAAATTACAAAATAGAAATCAATTCCAAAATCGGCAAGGCTGAAATTCAAAAGTCAGCCCTGTTCGATCTCACTGTCGCCGAAGAATATCTAGCCGAAGAAGTCGCCGCCGACGGAACAACGGTCAACGTTATGCGAATGAGAGAGAAGACAGCAACTCTTCAAGACATGACAGCCTTTAAAGATCCAAGCGGAGTCTTCATGATAGAGCAGCCGCAGAAAATTACAATTACTCAAGGCGACGGCCAGACCGCTGACGTAATGTTATACAAAACAGATACGCTCGAAGACGTTAGAAAAAAAATTAACGACGCAATTGCCTTCGACTTAGGCCAAGCAAGATATACAGACAACGGCGA
Organism: Synergistaceae bacterium; assembly: GCA_017450825.1. GTDB lineage: Bacteria > Synergistota > Synergistia > Synergistales > Aminobacteriaceae > JAFUXM01. Next base: position 1,325 of record JAFSSV010000196.1, on the reverse strand, counting down.
TAATTTTTGTACGATAGCGAGCGGCACTCCGGGAACGTCTGAAGCTGTAAGAACAGATGAAATCGTTTACAGCAAGGGTTATATCCGTGACGCTGAAGATGACACAAGCGCGACTTACGGCCAATTAATTTTAAATGACCGCGGCGAGCCTCAAGAAATTACTTCGACAACTTTTGACGATTACGAAGGCGACGAAGACTCCGAAGAAGTTTATTTGAACATGCTTTCTTTTCGGGATCAGGTCACGACTTCAAAAGCTACTATAGTAATTCGCAGCGCCGTAGCCGGAGCTGAAGGAACTTTGACTTTCACTTCAGATAATAATGACTTGCTCAACGCGCTTGGCCTCAACACGATTCAAAATGCAGAGGCTAATAAATTTTCAGTTTCTGTTTACAATGCTCACACCGGCAAGGCCGTAGCCGAAGGAGTCCCGGCGGACGGAAATTCAATCTACGGAATAATAAGCCCGAACATAGATTTAAAATTTAATTCCATGGCGGGCGTACACGCTTCATGGGACGAAGGCTCGAAGTCTTACATTCTTGAGAACGACAGCACCCCTTACAGCGTTATGCTTCATATTACGGACAGAAGCACTTCATTTCAGATTGGCCAGAACTTCGGCGAAGATATTTATATTAATATCGGGGACATGCGAGCGGAAGCGCTTGGCCTGAACAAAGTCAACGTATCAACGAGGCAAAACGCTTCCGACTCGATTGCGCTGCTTGACGTTGCTATTCATAAAGTCGGCTCAATGCGCTCAAAGATTGGCACGTATCAGAACGAACTTGAATATAACACTAACAGTCTTACTCAAACGAGTCTTTCAATGCAGGAGGCCGAGAGCAGACTGGAGGACGCTGACATGGCTAAAGAGTACATGGACTTCATAAAGTTTCAGATCTTGAACGGCACAGGAAGCGCAATGCTTATTCAAGCTAATCAGAGTTCACGAAGCCTAATGAGTATCTTGAATATCTAACTCGCCGCCCCTGAAAGGGGAGGTGCTGAACGAAGTGAAGCGGAGGGGTTGTAGTTAAAAAAAATTTTTTAGAAAGCAACCCCCTCGCCAGTAAGCTGGCCCTCTCCCCCTTAACAGGGGGCGCAAGAACGAATGGGAAGGCGGCTAAGATTAAAGACAAGTTTTTTTACGCAATAAAAATTTTTTTCTCCATGATAGAATTTTTAAATCCTAATAAAAAATAAAATTCTTAACACAGGAGGAAGTTTTCCATGAAAAAGTTTCTCGCGCTTTTCGTAACGGTTCTGCTTGTTGTTTCGGCATCAATGGCCGTAGCAGCAGACAAAGATTTTTTCCT
>JAFSSV010000026.1 GCA_017450825.1 Synergistaceae bacterium | reverse complement strand
TTTTATATTTTACCTGTAGAAGATAAGCTTATGCAATATGATGCTATTGCAGTAAATACGATCGTGAAAAATAAAATTGGTGAAGTGAGTTCTTGCGATATTCTATTTTCAGAGGATATAAATATTTTCAATAAAGAATATTTGAAATACACAGTTGAAGTTGCGGAAAGCTGTAGGGATAGAGATCTATCAAATGATAATATGATTATCGGGACATCGGCAATTATTGATACGGAAATTGACGGCGCAGTTGGCATGAACAGCGGAATATTCAATAATCCTTTTATGATATGGGGCAAATACAAAAAGAAATTCTTTAAGTATTATTTATCAGTCTCATTTCAATTTCATCACACACAAATGGACGGCGCACACGCAGGGAAATTTCTTTCAAACCTGCAAAACGAAATTTATAATTTAAAATTTAAATAAAACTCACAAATGTAAAAGCGTCTCCTGATAAAAATTCAAGAAACGCTTTTTTTACATGCTTTATATTTCTAACTCGACTAAATTTTAAGTCGAGAGTTCTTCTGATGGAGGCGGAGGGAAAAGGCTTGCGGTGATTTAGTTTTTTCAAGAGGGCCAGCTTGCTGGCGAGGAGGTTATTTTAAAAAGAAATGAGATGCCAACAGTTTGCCGAAGGGAGGTCAAAGGGTTTGCGTTTAATTACAAATTCATTCCCAAGGCCAAAATATTTTCAAGCTCTTCGTCTCTTATTTGCTTTAATTCACAGCGCCCAATCTCTACCGGAACTGAAAGTTCAAGAGTCCTTCCGCCCAAAATCCCCCGGCCGTTCAAAATCGTTTGAGCTATAGCGCCGGCGTTGAAGCGATAAATTTTTTTTGCGGCAAGATTATTTTTTTTCATAGCGTTCATGATCTTCTGGAAAGTATTTTCGCTGCACCAATTCATTTTGAAGGCCGCCCGCGTGATAATTTCAAGCCCTGAGGCTAAAGCAGCGCCGTGATAAATTTTATAGCCGCTCCTGCTCTCTATTGCATTGCAGATTTCATAGCCTATACATTTCGCCCGGTCTTGATTCTTTAAGGCCGCCCGAAATTTTATACAGCCTTCGATAATTTTTTCTATGTTCTCTTTCACGGCCTCCTCGCCGCGCTCAAAGATATTAAATAATTCCGGCCCGCACATTACAGCCGTCTTGAAAGCTTCGGCTATGCCGGATTGATATTCGTCATGCGTGAGAGTCGCAAGCGTATCAGTGTCGCAGATAACGACCGAAGGATTGCATTTCATGCCCGCAAGATTTTTTCCAGCGTTGAGATTCAGGAACGCGCTCCCGCCGACCGAGGCTTCGATCATTGCCGCAAGGGTCGTAGGAACTAAGACAAGCTTCACGCCTCCTTGATAGCACCCGGCCGCAAAGCCCGCAGCATCACAGACAACTCCTCCGCCCAACGCAATTACGCAGCATTTTTTCGTAAGGCCAAGCCCGGCCATTTCTTCAAGAATTTTTGAGAGGGTCTGAAAATTTTTTGTGCCTTCATTGCCTTCGATTATAAGCTCGCAGACTCGCAGAGTCGTTCCTTCGGGTTTGGGGTATTCGTTGAAATTCATTATGACCTTTTTAAGATAAAGGCCCGAAACTTTTTCGTCTGTTATCAATAAAATTTCTTTCTCAAGTTCGTCATCAAGCTTGAGAACCTCCGGCCCTAAATTTGAAATCACTCCGCGGCGAATCTTCACGCTGTAGCCGTCGCCGATATTAACTCGTACTGTAGCGGGCATTATTTTTTCTCCTCTCGTTAAGTGCATAAAAAAACACCCTCAAGAATCTTTGACTGATTCAAGAGAGTGCTTTAAAAAAATTTTTTGTGCTTACTATATTTTTTTATTTCTTTCTCATATCAGACAAAGACTATCAGACCCCTGGCAAAAATACCAGCGGTAGAAGCTAAACCCAAAATAATTTGCTGACATGAGATTCAAATTACGCATATATAAAAATATTTCTCCGTTCCAAAAATTTTAATAGTCTGAATAATTACATAAGCGCCTTAAAAAGTCAAGAAAATTTTTTCCGCCATGCCCCGAAGAAAATCACAAGGCCCGCAAAAATATTCAAGCCCGAAAAGTTACAGCCGCCTCCGCTGCTGCGCTGGGTGTAAGTGTAATTGTAGTTCGAGTTATTTTCTGTCGGTTGTTCAACGCTTGAGTCCTGAGTATAACTTGAGTAGTTGTTGTATTCCGCCCAAGCCGTGCCGGAAGCTTGAGCTGTCGCGGCGTTGTTATCCTGCCATTGAATAGCAGATTTTAAATCAAAAATTCTAGTGCCGCCGGAAATTATTTGACCGCTTAATAAAGCGCTGCGAATCTGATAAGCCGTCCTGTCCGGCATAAGCGCCGCCAGCAATGCCGCTCCGCCCGAAACAAAAGGAGCAGCCATTGAAGTTCCGCTTTCAGTTTTAAGACTCACGCCGTCGCTTTGAATGCGTGAGCTGTCCGACTGAAGCCATGTGCTTAAAATTCCAACGCCCGGCGCGGCCAAGTCTGCGCTCTTGTTGCTGAAGGCCGTGATCCCTCCGGTCTTATCAATAGCTGAAACTGAAATTAAATTATTCAAGCCCTTGAACGAAGCAGGGTAAACGTAACACGAATAGCCCTGAATAATAACGGGCTGGCCGATTGTTATGCCGTACGAGCCGTAATTCCCCGCGGCCGAGACAAGTAGAGCGCGGTTTGTGTTGTCGATCTCTTTGAGCGCGCGCCATGTTGGAGATTTAACGAGCGAGTCATGATCGGGTGTAAGCGGCATGTACATTTCAAAAGACATATTAATGACCCGGATATTCAAGCCCGCATTCATAAGGCTCTGAAGATAATTAAAAGCTGATAATATGCTTGAAAGTTCGCCCGTTCCTGCTTTGTTAAGGGCCTTGATTGGAATCATTTTTATGTTCCAGTTCATTCCGGCTATTCCGATTGTATTATTCCCTGTAGCTCCGATTATCCCGGCAACGTGAGTCCCGTGACCGTTTTCGTCCTGAGCTTTTTGAATCCCCGCGGTCTGAATAATATCGAACGAGTAAAGTCGGCTTATGTTAGCGCTTATATCAGGATTAGAAAAATCTAAGCCCGTGTCTATTACAGCGACATAAAGATCGCTGCTCCCGGTTGTCCTGTCCCATACGGCGGGAAGGTCAAGAGAAATTAAGCCCCAAGTTTTTTCAGCGCTGAAGAAATTATCGTTGGGAGTCAAAGCCGTGTAGACTTTATAATTAGGTTCGGCGGCCAGCACGTCAGGATTTTTTAAAAGTTCCTGCGCTAACTCTTCGGCGTTTTTAATATCTGAATGAATCAGCGCGAAGACTCCGTTGCCTTGTCCTGTTAAGTCCGGATAAAAATTTTTTACATGCGAGTCACTCCCGGAAGCAAAAGCCGCAACCCGAAAAGCTTCAAGCCCGGCCGTGTTGACTCCGGCGGAAATCTTAGGCTTCAAGACAACAAGAACATCTCCGGCCGAAGCCCGGCTCGTTAAATCGTCAGCATAAACAGGAAGGGAAAGCAAAGAAAGAATTATTAAAAATATAAAAGTCAGAGCAAATTTTTTTCTGCTCATGAATTTCAAGCCTCCTAAAAAAATTTTTTCTTCTAGCTTGAAGATTATATAACAAGCTATAATTTCATTAAAATAAAAATTCAAGATGGAGATGACTCTATGAACGAGAATATAATAATTATTAATTGCGGTTCACAGTTCACGCAGCTTATAGCCCGCCGGCTTCGTGAAATGAAAATTCACAGCGTAATTTTAAATTGGGACGCGTCATGCGAAACTGTTGCCTCTTACGCTCCCAAGGGCATAATAATTTCCGGAGGCCCTAAGGGAGTCAACGATCCCGATGCTATTATGATCGACAAAAAAATTTTTGAGCTTGGCTGTCCTGTGCTTGGCATTTGCTACGGTATGCAGCTGATCACAAAAATTTTCGGCGGCGCTGTGAACTCCGGGACGGATTCAGAATACGGCGTGACGTTGATAAAAAAATCGCCCGGAAAAAATTCAAGTCTGCTCACTAAAAAAATTCCAGAGCAATTTCACGCGCTCATGAGTCACGGCGACAACGTCCAGAAATTGCCGGAGGGTTTTGAAATCACTTCGACAAGTGACGGCGGAGTCATTGCTTCAATAGAAAATAGGGCGCGAAAAATTTTCGGCCTCCAGTTTCATCCGGAAGTAGCTAACACTGAAAAGGGCGACGAGATTTTAAAGAGCTTTGCCTTTGAAATCTGTTCATGTTCGGGCGATTGGGACATGACTAACTGGGTCGAGAATTCTATCGCTGAAATTAAAAAACAGGTCGGCGATAAAAAAGTCGTCTGCGGACTCTCCGGAGGAGTCGACTCAAGCGTATCGGCTACGCTTGTGCATAAAGCAATCGGAGAAAATTTACAGTGTGTCTTCGTCAATCATGGGCTTATGAGATTGAACGAGCCTGAAGAAGTCATGAAGCAATACAAAGAAATCGGCCTCAATGTAATTTACGTAGACGCAAGCGAAAAATTTTTGGGCGAGCTTGCCGGAGTCACTGACCCCGAACAAAAAAGAAAAATTATCGGGCGTTTATTTATTGAAGTTTTTGAGGCCGAGGCCAAAAAGATTCAGGGCGCTGAATTTCTTTTACAGGGGACAATATATCCCGATGTAATTGAAAGCGGAATGAAGGGCAAGAACGGCGCGGCGTTAATAAAATCTCATCACAACGTCGGCGGCCTTCCGGAGAAAATGAATCTGAAACTGCTTGAGCCTCTTAGAGATTTATTTAAAGACGAAGTTAGAGTCTTGGGCAAGATTATCGGAATGCCGGAGGAAATTATTTCAAGACAGCCTTTCCCGGGGCCGGGCTTGGCCGTTCGTTGTCTTGGCGAGATAACGAAGCAAAGGCTAGATGTTTTGCGTGAAGCTGATTTTATTTTCCGTGAGGAATTGAAGAGCGCCGGTCTTTATAAAAATATCTGGCAGGCGTTTTGTGTTTTGCTTCCTGTTAAGTCTGTCGGTGTCATGGGCGACAGCAGGACGTACAACGAAGCTGTAGTCTTGCGGGCTATTCATTCGCAGGACGCAATGACGGCGGAATGGTCGCGAATAGATTTCGATGTCCTTGATAAGATTTCAAAAAGAATCTGCAACGAAGTCAAAGGCATTAATCGAGTCGTCCTTGACGTTACGTCCAAGCCCCCGGCAACGATTGAATGGGAATAAAAAAATTTTTTAAGATAACCCCCTCGCCGCAAGCTGACCTTCTTAGTTGAAAAATAACCCCCTTGCCAGCAAGGCCCTCTTATTGAGAAATAACCCCCTCGCCACTTCGTGGCCCTCTCCCCCTTAACAGGGGGCGCAAGGATTTCTTCGACATACTCTATTCCCTTTACACCTTGCCGCCCCTGAAAGGGGAGGTGGCCGACTGAAAGGAGGTCGGAGGGGTTGAAATTAAAAGAAAAGGGGAGGTGGTGAGCAAAGCGAACCGGAGGGGTTGAATTTTAAATAAAGGGGAGGTGGCCGGTCGCGTAGCACGCCGAAGGCTCCGAAGTGAGGCGGAGGGGGGTGTAGTTCAAAAAAATAACCTCCCTTTGAAGGGAGGCTTTTTTTATTTACTTACTAAGAAGAGGAAGAAGAGCTGTTCGAATTATTATTTCCGCTGAGCTGCTGAAGGATTGCTGAAATCGCGCTGGCCTGCTGTGAAAGTGAAGCGATACGCTGTTCGGCTGCTGAATATTTTGAGCGCAAATTTTCTTCCATGCGGTCAATACGCTCCTGATATTTTTCGAGGTACTCGTCGATATTTTTGATTTGCGAGTCAAGGTCGTTAATCTGCCGCGTAAGAGTTCCTGTTGTGCCGCCGGTCTCTGAACTCGTGAGCATTGACTTGCACCAAGAGTCCATACTTGACGCGAACATTAACATTAACTCTTGAACTTCGTCGGGATTATCTTCGAGCGCGTCCATAAATTTCTGCGTGTCGAACTCAAGCTCGCCGCTCTTGCCGTAGTCGTCGGAGGTTGTTGCTATGCCGAGCTGATAAACGCCTTTGTAAGTGTAATTCATTTTCAGCGCGTTCATAGCCGCAGAGCCTGACATTGTGATCTTCTGATTGTCGCTTGCAGTTATAACTAACTTGTCGCCTTCGACAGAAGCTTTTAACAACGGAGTCTCTAATAAATTTCCGTCATCGTCGTAAAAAATATTTCTCATGTAAGAGTTCTCGCTGTTGTTGATTTTTTCAACGATAGTGTCAAGAGTGTCTGTCGTCAAGATCGGAACGTCAACGTATTTTGAATCGATTCTAAGTCTAAGAGTCGAGTTGGTTTTGAGTCCGTTGTAGCTCATTGAGCCGTAAATTTCTTCGGAGCTTGTTCGCTTAGTGAATGAGAAAGTGAAGTTTTGAGATACGTTGCTTCGCATTTGACTCTTTGTGTTCCTGAGCAAAGAATTTCCGTGAAGGAGTCCCCATCTCATTCTGAAGTCGTCCGAGTCAATCGTTGCGGCGGTGTCTTCGTCGACTTGGCTTTCAGTCATTCGGGTATTAATCCAGGTCATTAGGTCGTTGTAATTATCAACGAAAGTCTGAATCGACTCGACAGCTTTTTCAGCATCGTGTGAAATGTCCATTGAAACTTCCCCAACGCCCTTTAAATGAATCGTAACGCCTTTGAGCAATTCGTTCTCGTAGTCTTCGCCGATGTCGTTAGAGTCTCTTTTAACTTCGTCGCCGTTGAGAGTCATTATAGCCTGTTGAGCTTCTGTAACGTCATCGTTGAGGCCGAGCAGATCGACTACGCCGTCGCCGGTGTCAGTAATGCTGAAGGTGTTGAGATTATATTCATAGTCGATTGAAATATCAGCGCCGTAAGCCGGGAGTCCTTCGCGGGCTGTACGAGCCGGCAAGACCCAATCAAAATTATAGACAGGGACTCCGCCGTTTGTCCCGGCGTTAATATCAAGGCCAAGATTTCTGTTTACGAGTTGAGTCGGTGTGTAACCGTCATCGTCTGTTTCGGTGCTTGTCAAGTCGTAAGAAGTCCCGTCATAAGTTATAGAAGTCAAAGCGCCGTTGCCCGACACCGTAGAGAAGCCGTGCTCCCTAAGATCCAAAGTGTCTTGAGTGTCGCGGTTGGCGTAATAAGTTTTTTCTGTGCCGTCTTCGGTCGTTAAGTTGATTGTATATTGCCCGGAGGTCGGATAATACCATTCGTAATCCGTGCCGGTCTTCCAGTTTATAAAGACGTTGCCGTCGTCGTTTTTGTCTATTTCAAAATCGTAGCCTTCGTAGAAATATCTTGAGCCTTGATTAATTGTCACTGTTCCGCTGTCGAACTCGTCATAACTTGGCGACCCCATGACTATGTCGCTATTATTGCGGGTGATTGCGTCACTGATTGAGAACGTTTCGCCGCCCCCTTCGCCTTTGCCGGTGTAAGTGAGCGTTAAGTTGTCGCCGTAAGCTGGAGTTGTTCCGGTGTCTGTCCATTTAATGACGATATTATGAGCTGTCGCGTCTGAAGCATCGGAGGAAGAGGCCGCGATAGTGTAATCAGTTCCGTAAGTGTAAGTGTTGCCGTCCGAGTCGGTGAGCGTGAAATATTTTGCGAAGGTCTCCGAGATTTCTGAAGCTGTAGCGTCATCCGATATTGCCAACTGTTTTTTAATTTGCTCGTAGCTCAATACGGTGTCGTTAATATCGCCGTAGCCCGAGTCGACTTTAAGAGTCACGGCGGTTTCGTCCTCGTTGGAATAACTTGCGCTTGAGGTCAGAGGCTTGAAGCTTTCATAAGTTACAGTGTACTTTGCTTTTGCATCCGGGCCTGCGGGCGTGTAATCCGCGTCGGGGTTTGCGGCCCATTCGATCTCGCCGCTGTCGTTGATCCAGAAGTCAGTTCCGTAGGTGTAAGTCGTGCCGTCTGAATCAGTTACGACTAAATTTTCGTAATCGTCTTCGGTTATTTCTACGTCGTCGCCGAAGAGTGTTGATAGAGATTTATCGGTGTCGGAGGAAGTCACGCTGGCGGTGCTTGTAGTTTCGCTTGAGCCGGAGAGATTCAAAATAAAATAATCATAATAGGCCAAGCCCGTTTGATAACCTGCGAGGCTGATATTTTTTTCTGCGGCGTAAGAAGCTACGGCGGCGTTAGCGTTGCTCAAGGTGTCGCCGTCAGCAACGAGCCATTCAACCGAATAGCCTTCGCCGTCGTCGCTGATTCTGAAGACATAATCGCGCCCGTACTGATATTCTTTTTCGTCATAGTATGAGGACATTGAGAATATTGACGTGTCGCCGGGGTCAATGTAAGTTCTTGTTACCCCGTCCGAGCCTGTAAGAGTCAGCGTAGCAAGTTCGGAGCCTGAAATATTTTTGTAGGCTTCGCTAAGCTCATCGAGATCAAAAACGCCTGAAGTATTATTTTCTGAAGTGACTTCGTATTCTGTTGTAGTAGTCTTAGTGAAGCTTATAGTATAGGAGTCTGGTTCAATCGTTTCTGAAGCTTGTTCGAGCCATTGAATTTTTCCGTCGCTGTAGACAAAATCTTTTCCGTAAGTGTATTCAGTTGTTGTTGTAGTTTCTTCGCCGTCGTCGTCTGTTGTTGTCTTAGTCGAAGAAACTTTTAAGCGTGAGCCGATCGTGCCGTTGTCTTTAACGTCGAAGCCGAAATTAACCGTATCTGAATCGCTTGAACCGCGAGTCAAAGTTTTTGAGAATACATCGCCCTGTCCCATAGTGTAGACAGCGCTGACAGACTCGCCGAGTTTTACGTTGTCCGTGTCTTCGTATTGTTTCCAGCGGATCTCGTTATTAATGACTTCGTAGTCTGTGCCTTGGGTATAAGTTGTCGTTCCGCTCCTTACGACTAAGCTGTCCAAGTTCGTTTGATCGACAGAAATATTTACGGTCTGGCCGGAGTCTTTGTCTGTAACTATCGTAGCGAGGCTTGTCTTGCCGCTTGCGTCATATTTATCTTTTGTAGTGCCGCTGACCGAAGCGACTCCGAGTCCGGTGTAGTCGCTCTTCAAGATTAATCTGTTATCGACAACCGAAGCTGTGACTCCAAGAGGGACGCTCAAAGTTTTCAGGGTTGTATTAATTCTTGACTTCAAAGACTGAAGGGAATCCGTAGCGTAAACGTCAACGCCGATTTCCTGTCCTCCAGCGTTGATATAAATCTTTGAGCTTTCAAGCCCGCCGAGAGTCCCGGCAAGAGTCGAGGCTGTAATTTGTTTTGATCTGTTAGTCTGTGCTGTAGCGAGCTGAGTGACTTTTAAATCATGAACGTTAATTTCAGCATCGCCGTTGACCGTTGCCGTTAAGACTCCTTTATAAGATCCTGTAGTGTCGACGCGTTCGATCTCGATTTCTTTAGCTTTATAAGTTGAAGGGAGCTTCAAAGGTGACAGCGAAGACTGAATGCTGTTCATAGTGACTTTCATTTCTTCGAACAGACTTTTTTTATTTGTAAGGTTTGTTCTCTTATTGACCTGAACCATTGCGGGCTGCCGCGCAGATTCGAGTACGTTCTCGATCATGCTTTCCCAGTCCATGCCGGAGACAACACCCGATACGCTCATTGATGCCATGAAAAATAACCTCCTGTTATATATAGACTATCCTGAAATTTTTATCGGTGCTGTGAAAATTATAAATTAATAAAAAAAATCGGAGGGCCTGTAAATTTTTTTACAAGTCCTCCGGTCTATCAGGCCACCTTTTTGTCCGGCCCAAGGCCCAGCTTTGCGTAGCAGGAATCTTAGCCTCCCTCGGGGGAGGGGAACCGCTTGCGGTGGTGGGGGTTGTTCTCCAACAAGGGCCAGCTTGCTGGCGAGGGGTTATTTTAAATTCGAGTGAAAGTGCTTCGTGAGATTTTGAACTCTCGGCCCTGCGGTGTTGTTGACTTCAACGGGAACGGGCTTTGTATGTTCGGGGAGTTCGCGCTGAATTTCCCGTATGCGTTCGATCAAAAGATTGACGATAATTTTATCTTCGTTCTCTTTATTATTATTGTCTGCAAGCTTGGGCTCGTCTTTTAAATTTTTGTCGTATGAATGCGACAGGGCCAGAGAAATTTTTGCACAGGCCGGGCCTATGAGTTCATATAAAACGCTAGAAGCAAGTATGACAGTTCTAAGAGCGCCGCCTGTTGTTCCTCCGAGGGTACGCGCTCCGAGTTCGGCGAGTCCTATAGCGACTCCGGCTTGAGGAATCAGAGCAAGCCCTAAATAATTTCTTACGAGTTTATTTTTATGAGTCACAAGACAGCCTATGAAAGCTCCCGCGTATTTGCCCGCGATTCTAACTATAAAATAAATTACCCCGAGCGTTAATAACGAAGTCTCTCCGGCGTTGCTGCTCCCGGTCAAAGCTCCGAGGTCAAAGCAGACTCCCGAACGAACAAAGAATAATAACAAGATCGGCGGACTGAAATAATTTAACTGCTTGAATAATTTATCGTCGTCCGTAATATTTATATAGACAGTTGACATAAACATACAGCCAAGTAGCGGCGACACCCCGAGCATCTCACAGACTCCGCAGAAGCCGAAGAGAACTGCTACGGAAATTATTAATCTGTTATCTGTCGAACGGTTTTCGGGCAATAAAATTTTCAAGAGGACTCCGAGCAGCGAGCCTAATATTACGCTTGCAAGATTAATTAACAGAGGCAAGACTACATTTTTGAAATCAAAGCTTGAAGCATCGACCGCCGAGGCAAGAGCTACAGAGATAGCTATGCTGTAAGCCAAGAGTCCTACAACGTCATCAAGCGCTACGACCTGAAGCAAAGTATTAACAAAATCTCCATGCGCTCCTGTCTGTCTGATTGTCATCATGGTAGAAGCCGGAGCTGTAGCCGCGGCCAGCGCCCCCAAGACAACAGAGAAAGCCAAGTCCATTTTTAAAATATAATACGCCGCAATGAACACGAAGACAGACGCGACACAAGACTCAAAAACTGTAATTATTAAAACTTTCAGGCCGTTGCCTTTGAGCGCGTTGAGCCTGAAAAATTGTCCCGTGCTGAAGGCTATAAAAGCCAGCGCGATATTTGGCAAAAACGCTGTGTGTTCTGCTATAGAATCCGGCACGAGATTTAAACAATACGGGCCGATTAAAATTCCTGTTATGATGTAAGCGGTGACGTTGGGGAGTTTAAGGAGTCTTGTTATTCTCGTGAAGGCGAAGCCGAAGAACAGCATAAGCGCAACCGTCAAAATTCCCGCACTAGCCGCCGAGCCGGTGTGAAGATACTCCACAAACTGAGCAAACACTTTATATTCTCTCCCTTCTTTCTTTTATCTTTTAATTTGTTTGCGCATTCATGAAAAAAAAAATAAAACCCCTCGTTTTTTAACAGGGGGTAAAGTCACTTTAAATTTTTAGAGTAGAAATATTCTAGCATTTTTCTTTTGCTAATGCACTAGAATTTTTTGAGTGATTGCGTTATTAATATCCTAAATATTTTTGGGCAAGTAAAATTAGCTGCTTTTTCTTTCTGAAGAATCCCGCTCTGCTCCACTTCGTAGAGTCAAGGATAACGGCGACGGGATTGCGGGCAAAGTAATCTAGCCCTAAAATTTTTATGAAGTCTGAATTCAAAGAAGCGTCAGTAGCGTAAGGAGTCTTTAAATCTCGAATCATATTGCTGATTGGTTCGGTGATTCGTCTGAGGCGTTCGATTTCTTCTTCGAGCTTTTCGATTTTAGTTACGAAGTTAAATACAGGATCAGACATAGATCCTTTCTTTACATCGTCATCGTTAAGGACTCTTAAATAATTTTGAGCTTTCACATCGCTTCCCGCCCGCAAGACAAGTAAATCCTTGCGGAGTACTTCGATCCTTGTGAGATTGGCTGGATAATCGTATAAACATTGCTCTGTGAGCTGCAAAGCTTCCTTGTCTGTCATTGATATGAGAGTCCCCGTTCTTCTTGCATGAATTTGATTTTTTAAAAATTTTTTGTACTACGGAAGGAATTATAACAAAAGTAGTCATCATAATAAATCGTAAGTTTTTCTGGGGGGGGTACGCGGAATATATTAGATTGGATTTTCTGCAATCTTTTTTCTCCAACTTGCAATATAAATTTTTGCGCTCCTCCTTGTTAGGAAGTTAGATCGGAGGGATTGCGATTATAGCAAGCACAGTTTATTTTCTATAATCCCCCTCCAGTTCGCTTCGCTCATCACCTCCCCTTTTTTCCTAACATTAACCCCTCCGACCTCCCTTCGGTCAGCCACCTCCCCTTTCAGGGGAGGCAAGGTGTAAAGGGAATAGAGTATCTTGAAAAAAACTTGCGCCCCCTGTTAAGGGGGAGAGGGCCACGAAGTGGCGAGGGGGTTATAGTTTTTTAATTGTGCTTAGTATAAAACCGGAGTCCCGAAGAGGAAGTTATAAAAAAATCCTTCGGGCTTTCTGCTACAATAGGCGAAAAAATTTTTTTATTTTTAGAGGGAGGATTTTTTATGGCATTCCTTAGCGATATCGAGATAGCTCAGGCCGCAAAGCCCGAAGCTATTACAAAAATAGCAGCAAAGTTAAATATCAACGAAGACGACTTAGAATGCTACGGCAAATATAAAGCGAAAATTTCTCCGGCAGTCCTCAAAAATTTTCAAAGCAAGCCCGACGGAAAATTAATTCTAGTCACGGCTATCACCCCTACGCCCGCTGGCGAAGGCAAAACTACTATAACAGTCGGACTCACAGACGGCCTTAATAAAATCGGCAAGAAAGCTTGCGCCGCTCTTCGTGAGCCGTCACTAGGCCCGAGCTTCGGCTTGAAAGGCGGAGCAGCCGGCGGCGGTTATGCTCAAGTTATTCCCATGGAAGATATTAATCTCCACTTCACCGGAGATCTTCACGCGATAACGACCGCTCATAATTTATGCGCGGCTATGCTTGACAATCATATTCAACAGGGCAACGAGCTTAATATAGATCCGAGGCGTGTGGTCTTCCGCCGGGTAATGGATCTCAACGAACGGGCGTTAAGAAATATCGTAATCGGACTCGGCGGCACAGCTAACGGAGTCCCGCGCGAGTCCGGCTTTGACATTACAGTCGCTTCGGAAGTTATGGCGGTGCTTTGCCTTTCTATGGACTTGATGGACTTGAAGGCAAGGCTTGGGCGAATGGTTTTGGCTTACACTTACGACAACAAGCCCGTAACTGTTAATGACATTCACGCGGCCGGAGCTATGGCTGCTCTTTTGAAGGACGCAATAAAGCCTAACTTGGCTCAAACTCTTGAGAATAACCCGGCGTTCATTCACGGCGGGCCTTTCGCTAACATTGCTCACGGCTGTAACAGTGTTCAGGCTACGAGGCTCGGCTTGAAATGCGCGGATTATCTTGTAACTGAAGCTGGCTTCGGCGCAGATCTGGGAGCTGAAAAATTTTTAGATATTAAATGCCGCATGGCCGGGCTAAAACCTTCGGCGGTCGTAGTCGTTGCAACAGTACGGGCTTTGAAAATGCACGGCGGCTTAAAGAAAACGGAGCTTGCCAACGAAGACCTTAACGCCTTGGCCGCAGGCATTCCGAACTTGATAAAACATATTGAGAATATTCAAGGCTACGGCTTGCCGGTTGTCGTTGCGATAAACCGCTTCCCGTTCGATACTGAAGCTGAGCTTGCGCTTGTCGCTAAGAAATGCGAAGAGATCGGAGCGTCATTCGCTCTTGCCGAAGTCTGGGCCAAGGGCGGCGAAGGAGGCAGGGAGCTTGCTAAAAAAGTTGTAGAGGCTTGCGAAAAAGAATCAGACTTTCATTTCATGTATGACGAGTCAATGACCCCGAAGGAAAAAATGAACGCTATCGCCCAAAAAATTTACGGAGCTGAAGGCGTTGACTTTACCCCGCAGGCTGAAAAGGATCTGAAATTAATTCATGACCTCGGCAAAGATAACTTGCTCGTCTGCATGGCCAAGACTCAATATTCGCTGTCGGACGACCCTGTTAAAATCGGGCGGCCTGAAAATTTCAGAATTACTGTAAGAGAAGTAAGGCTTTCAGCTGGAGCGGGCTTCCTTGTCGCTATAACCGGAACGATTATGACAATGCCCGGCCTTCCCAAGAAACCCGCGGCGCTTAATATTGACGTTGACGAAAACGGAAAGATTACGGGATTATTCTAAAATGAAGAACTCAAGCATAAGCGATTATATTTTAGCGTTGGCCTCCAGCGCTCCAGCTCCGGGCGGAGGAAGTTCGGCGGCGTTATCCGGAGCAATGGCGGCGGCGCTCGTTTCAATGGTAGCGAATTTGACTATAGGCCGTGAGAAATATGCGGCCTTTGAAATTTTGGCCCGGGACTCTCAAGCAAGGGCTGAAATTTTATCGCGTGAGCTTTGCGATTGCATTCAAAAAGACATGGACGCTTACAGCGGAGTCGTTACAGCTCTGCGCCTCCCCAAGTCAACAGACGAAGAGAAGGCCAAGCGCCTGGAAGAATTACAGGCTTCTTATAAAAAAGCTACAGCGGCTCCGGTTGAAGTCGCTGAAAAATGCCTTGAAGTTATGGAGCTTGCCTTGGCCTTGCTGCACAAGTCAAATATTTCAGCGGTCTGTGACTTATCAGCGGCGGCTGTCGAAGCGCGGGCGGGTATCTTGATAGCGCTTGAGAACGTCAATATAAATCTTTCATTTATAAAAGACTCAAGCTTCGTGAGTGAGAAAAGATCATGGGCCGAAAAAATAAATTCCGACTCTGAAGAACTTTTAAACAAAATTAAACTCGGCGATTAAAGGCACGTGATCCGAAGGACGCTCCCAAGTTCTTGGCCTCACGTCCGGCCAGCAGTTTGAGGCCAGCGCTGCAAGACTTTCAGAGGCGAGCATGTGATCAATTCGCCAGCCGATTTTACGGTCGACAGGATTTTTAACCCGGTAGTCAAAGAACGTAAAGACGCCGGGATTTTTATTAAAGAGTCTTAGGAGGTCTAAGAGGTCTTTTCTTGTTTCGTTGAAGACTTCGCGGATCTCTTGGCAAAAGCAAACGTGGTCGCGTTTATTTTCCGGGTGAGTAACGTCTATGTCATCGGGAGCGACGTTGAGATCACCAAGCCATAAGAACAAATTATTTTTTTCCTTCGCGATTAAATTTTTGACTCGCGCAAGAAAATTTTTTTTGACTTCAAAGTCTGGAT
Source organism: Synergistaceae bacterium (assembly GCA_017450825.1). Classification (GTDB taxonomy): domain Bacteria; phylum Synergistota; class Synergistia; order Synergistales; family Aminobacteriaceae; genus JAFUXM01. The sequence goes on along the minus strand of JAFSSV010000026.1, from coordinate 6,509 downwards.
GTTCGATAGATTTTCCTTGAGGCACGTAAGTATTAAGCACCGTTAGATTTTTATAGTGCATTGTCAAGACTCTTGTATCAAAATTTTTTTCGTCCGGGCTGTCGTTAAACCCGAAGGAAATTTCAACGCCTTGAATATTTTTTTTGACGAGGGCGGCGACTCCGTTATAACTTTTTTCACCTTTGAAAAAAGATTCGTAGCCCATTTCGTATAGAGGGTATACCGGGAAGAATTGATCTTGGGTCTTTGTCTCCTGTAAGAAAATAAAATCGGGCTGAATATCGCGCAGCCATTGTTCAAGAATTGGCAGGCGAGTCCGAACTGAATTAACATTGAACGTAGCGACGAGCATAAAAATTTTCTCCTGAATTTGAATTTGTAACGTGTAAAGTATATCTGAATGGAATTGTAACAAAAAGACGGGAAGAAAAGAAAAAATTTCAGCGCCACAGCTTCCAAATTAGGCGATCCCCCGAAGCCTCGGACGAGAAGCAGAGCTCGTCATTCAGCGGGGAGTCGCCTCTGCAGATTGGAAGTGAATTCTTCATGCCTCTATTCTATCATAAAAACTTTTCACGGTTAAAAATTCCATTCTGTTATAATAAATCTCACGAGGGAGACCCGGACGAGAAGCAGAGCTCGTCGTTCAGCGGGGAGCCGCCTCTGCGGATTGGAGGTGAATTCTTGATGCCTCATAAAAAAGGCAAACGCTTCAAAAACACCGAAAAGAAACAGCGGCGACGTCTCCTACCAGGGATCGACAAAATCGCCGCTGCTGTCTATTGGTTGTTAAGAATTGTCCTGTTATTATGGGATAGATTCGGCAACTAAGGCCGGTGTAATTTTTAAGTTAGGGGTCCAGTTAACTCCCTCACCACTGCCCCTATTCTATCACACTCACACTAAAATTTCTTATCACGCTCACGCAAAATCCGCCGCAAAATTTTTCCTGTCGCTGAAACCGGAAAATCTTCTACAAACTCTACGCTCCTTGGAACTTTGAAATGCGCAAGCTTCTCCTTAGCATATTGAATTATATCGCGCGTCGTTGCGCTGGCATTCTCCTTCAGTCTTATATATGCCTTGGGAATTTCGCCGTTAATGTCATGATGGACTCCAACAACTACCGCCCCTTCTACAGCCGGATGCTGGCACAAAACTTTTTCAACCTCCTGCGGGTATACGTTAAAGCCTCCGACTATAATAATATCCGTAACACGATCAAGAATACTCACGTAGCCTTCAGAGTCAAGCTTGACATAATCACCAGTGTTGAAAAATCCTTCAGAGTCGAATCGTTCAGCCGTTATCTCCGGCGCATGTAAATATCCCGGCGTTATCGAAGGCCCTTTGATCCATAAAATCCCTTCGTTGTCTGCTGTCGAATCTTTCCCGTCACGAGTCCGCAATTTATACTCATAACCCGGAAGAATCGGCCCGGAAGTTCCGGTGTGTTGAGTCTCACAGTCATGATTCATACAGACAACTGGCGAAGTTTCCGTCAAGCCGTAACCTTCCATTACGTCACGGCCCAAAAGTCTTAACGCCTGATCGTGAACGTTAGGGGCCAGCCTGTCGCCGCCGGTACAAATTACTCGCTGGCGCGCTAAAAATTCCGGCGCTAGCTTCCCTTTCTCAACCGACATTAATAAAAATGAAAGCATTGCCGGAACAATATACATAATAGTAGTAGGAGCTTCAACTATTGCCCGTACTGTCTGTTGAGGCGGAAGGAACGAAGGAACTATAGCAAGCTTCGCCCCGATTGATAACGGCAACATGGTCGCGCATGTGTAACCGAACGAATGAAAGTTAGGCAAGACCGTTAAAAATGTATCATGCTCATTCAAAGGATAAACAGTTTCCTTCGTGGCTTGACAGTTGCTGATAAGATTTTTATGAGTCAAAGGCACCGCCTTGGGATTCCCCGAAGTCCCGGAGGTCGAAAAAATTACTGCGTAGTCTTCAGGCTCGGGCGGCTGCGTCTTGCCGGTGAAAGGCGGCAAAGTTCTGTCGCTTAGACTGCATGTTATATGCGGCCAAGTTTCTGAAAGCCCCGGGATCTCATGTTCACTTATGACGGCAAAGGGCTTGATTAAATTCAAAGTGTCATCGAGCGTACTTGATCCGGCCTTCTCGTTAAGCGGACAAAAATTTCCGCCGAGCTTCCAGACCGCTAACGACAGCGCCGGAATCAAAGGCGAATTCTTCAGCATAACGACAAGCCGCTGACCTTTAGAGAAGCCCGCGTCCCTTAAAACTTTCTCACAGTTGGAAATAATATCTAACATGTCTTGGCCCGTGTACCATGAGCCGTCCCACCAATAAGATTTTTTCTCCCGCCGGGCCTCAAGCCTTGGCAAAATAATTTCTTCGAGTCGATCCATTACTTTTTCTCACGTTCTTTCTGACGCAATACGCGCCGCAAAATTTTTCCCGTCGCTGAAATCGGCAGCGAGTCAACAAACTCTATACTTCTTGGAACTTTATAATGCGAGAGTCTGTCCTTGCAGAATTTTATTAACTCCTTCTCACTTACTTCACAATCTTTATTTTTTAATATGAAAGCTTTGGGAACTTCACCGCTCATATCGTTCGGCATTCCGACAACCACCGGAGTATTTACGGCCGGATGTTCAGCTAAGATCGCTTCAACTTCCTGCGGGTAAACGTTGAAGCCCCCGACGATAATAATATCCGTGACACGGTCAAGAATTTTTATGTAGCCGTCCGAGTCAATCTGAACATAATCTCCGGTGTTGAACCAACCGTCACGGAATCTTTCACGGTTAATTTCGTCCGCGTGATAATATCCGGACGTGACGAACGGCCCTTTAACCCATAAGACTCCTTCACCGGGACAAGGCAAAATTTCTTCATGCTCGGATCTTAATTGCAGTTCGACTCCCGGCAAGGCCGGCCCGACCGTTCCAAGCTTCCTTACAGCAGGCGTAGGATTGACGGCCAAGACTGGCGAACATTCCGTTATCCCGTAGCCTTCGATAACAGGCACTCCGAACGCCGCGGTGACTCTGTCGTCCATCTTTATATTATATTTATCACCGCCGGCGATTAAAATTTTTATGCAGTCAAGCTTCTTGCCTTGACGTTCTAGCATTGACGCGGCAAAGCCAAGCATCGTAGGCACGAGCAGCAAGACATCAGGCCGGGCTTCTTCGATTGCCTTGAGAGTATTAGACGGAGGCATGAAGCTCGTAACAAGTACCTGCGACGCTCCCAAAACAAACGGCAGCATACAGCAGACAGTAAACCCGAAGGCGTGAAAGTTCGGCAAGACATTAAGCAAAGAATTTTCGGGCTTTAAATCTTTGAGCTGTTTAAGACAAGCTTGAATATCGCTCAAAATATTTTCATGAGTCAAAGGTACGGCCTTGGGGTCGCCGGTCGTCCCAGAGGTCGAAAAGATTACGGCCAATTTTTTATCAAGCTCATCAGCCGGAGCTGTAACGCCTTTGAGATTTTCAGCGCCCGTGATTTTCTCGTTGTCGAATCTTGAGCAAGCCCAGCCGGAATTTTTTAAAGCCTCTTCAAGTTCAGGTTTGACTCCGTCAGAAAGAATCACAGCGAAGGGCTTCAAGAGTCCCAGAGTCTTTAAAAGAGAAATTTCTCCGGTCTTCTCGTTCAACGGACAGAATACGCCGCCGAGCTTCCAAGTCGCGTACATTATCGCAAGAGTCATAGGAGCGTTGGGCATGAGGACGGCCAAGCGCTGTCCCGCCGAAAAGCCCGAAGCCCTTAAAACTTCTGTACATTCCGCGGCAAGCTTGCCGAAGTCTTCAGCGCTCCACCATTTCTGATTAAACCAGCAGCATTTTTTTTCGGGTCGTGAATTTATATACTCGTCAATAATTTTTTCAAGCATGAAAAATTTTTCCCCCTGTTCAAAATTATTTAAGCCTGTTTATTTTATTTTATTATTAAGTTTTTTTGTAGTAGAATACTTGAAAAGATATAGCTTCAAATTTTTAAATTAAATTTCTTGATTATATTTTTATTTAATTAGGGAGGGTTTTTCTTTCATGCCAAAAAGAAACTGGAAAACTATGGACGGTAACGAGGCAGTCGCTCACGTTGCGTACGCTTTTTCCGAAATGGCTACGATCTATCCAATCACGCCCAGCTCACCTATGCCCGAGCATATTGACGAATGGGCAGCCCATGGACGCAAAAATATTTTCGGTCACACTGTAAAAGTAACCGAAATGCAGTCCGAGGCAGGAGCTGCTGCTGCGTGCCACGGCGCATTATCAGCCGGAGCGCTCGCCAGCACCTACACAGCCTCACAAGGTCTTCTTCTTATGATCCCCAACATGTACAAGATCGCCGGTGAATTATTGCCCGGAGTCTTCCATGTTACGGCCAGAGCAATCGCTATGCACGCGCTTTCAATCTTCGGAGATCACAGCGATGTAATGTCAACAAGAATGACAGGCTTCACAATGATCGCGGGCGGCTCCGTTCAGGAAGCTCACGATATGGCCGCTGTCGCTCACCTCACGGCTATCAAGTCAAGCGTTCCCGTTTTGAATTTCTTTGACGGCTTCAGAACTTCTCACGAGATTCAGAAAGTTGACGCGTTCGACTATGCAGACCTTGCCAAGCTCGTTGACTATGACGCGATCGAAAAATTCAGAGATCGTTCAATGAGACCCGAAAAGCCTTACACAAAAGGCACAGCTCAGAACCCCGATATCTTCTTCCAGGCTAAAGAAGCCGCGCAGCCTTTTATCGACGCAGTACCTGACATCGTAGCCAAGTACATGGAAGACATAAAAGGAATTTGCGGCCGTGAATATCACCCGTTCAATTATTACGGCGACCCCGAAGCTGACAGAGTAATTATCGCTATGGGCTCCGTATGCCAGGCAATCGAAGAAACTGTAGACTACTTGAACGCACGCGGCGAGAAAGTCGGCGTAGTTGTAGTTCACCTTTACAGACCTTTCTCACCCAAGTATTTCTTCAGAGCATTGCCCGCAACAGTCAAAGCCGTAGCTGTCCTTGACAGAGTAAAAGAGAACGGCGCACTCGGCGGCCCGTTATACGAAGACGTTTGCTCACTCTTCGTTGATAATCTCAGAGCGCCCAAGATCGTAGGCGGTCGTTACGGCCTCGGCTCAAAGGACACAACCCCGAGCGACATTAAAGCAACGTTCGACAATCTCAAATTATTTGAACCGCGCAATAACTTCACGCTCGGAATCGTTGACGATGTAAACGACAGCTCATTAATCCCGACCGAACACATCAACGCCGCCGCCGAAGGTACAGTCTGCTGCAAGTTCTGGGGCCTCGGTTCAGACGGTACAGTCGGAGCTAACAAGAACTCAATCAAAATTATCGGCGACCATACTGATATGTACGCTCAGGGCTATTTCGATTATGACTCGAAGAAGTCCGGCGGAATTACAATGTCGCACTTACGCTTCGGCAAGTCACCGATTAAGTCTACTTACTTAATCGACCACGCGGACTTCATTGCCTGCCATAAGCAAGAGTACGTCAATCAGTACGACTTGTTACAGGGAATGAAAGAAGGCGGCACGTTCCTTCTTAATACCCAGTGGACAACGATTGACGCTCTTGAGGAGCATTTACCCGCAAGCTTAAAGCGCAAGCTCGCCAATCTTAACTGCAAGTTCTATATCATTAACGCCGTTGACGAAGCACAGAAGCTCGGCCTCGGAAGCAGAACGAATACGATAATGCAGTCAGCTTTCTTCAAACTTGCCAACGTCATTCCGATCGAAGACGCTGTACAGTACATGAAAGAAGCTATCGTTCATTCTTACGGCCGCAAGGGTGAAAAGGTCGTCAACATGAACTACGCAGCAGTTGACGCGGGCCTCGCCGGACTCAAAGAGATCGAAGTCCCCGAAGCCTGGAAGACAGCCGAAGACGTTGCAAGAGTCAAGCCGGGTATGCCTTCATACGTTCCTGATTTCATTAGCTATCAGGTCGAAACAATCAACGCCCAGAAGGGCAACACTCTTCCTTCAAGCGCCTTTGTAGACGGCTACGAAGACGGACACTTCCCAGCCGGTACTGCTAAGTACGAGAAGCGCGGAGTCGCCGTCAACGTTCCCGAATGGAACTCGACCAAGTGTATCCAGTGCAACCAGTGCTCAATGGTCTGCCCGCACGCCGCTATTCGTCCGTTCCTTCTTGACGCTGAAGAACAGGCAGCAGCTCCTTCAAACTTCGGAGCAGTCGATGTCAAAGCACCGAAGCTCAAAGAGAAGGGCTATAAATATAAAATGCAGGTTGACGCTCTTGACTGCTTAGGCTGCGGAAACTGCGCCGACATTTGCCCGGTCAAGGCTCTTGAAATGAAGCCGACAGCGACTCAACTTAATCAGGTTGATAACTGGACGTTCGCGGTCGAAGAGGTTGCCGACAAGACGGACGCTGGCGACAAGTTCACCGTACAGGGCTCACAGTTCCAGAGACCGTTATTCGAGTTCAGCGGAGCTTGCGCGGGCTGCGGC
>JAFSSV010000195.1 GCA_017450825.1 Synergistaceae bacterium | reverse complement strand
GTACTCCTCCTTATCCATGCCAGAGGCCCTGTCGTACTTTTGACGTACTTCAGCAAGAGATGAATGAATTTTCGCAACGCTCTTTTTATCATAACCCCATTGAAGCTCATAAACGGCCTGCTTGTATTGTTCAAGGGTTTCAAAAGATAAATCTTTCTTTAAATTCACGCCGGCCCCCGAATAAACTTCACGCTTCAATAAAAGATTGTCGCTCTTGAGCTTGCGGAGATCGTTTAAAGCCTTCGCGTGGCTTGCGGAGTTGTCGAGATCTTTCACAATCGACTCTGGAATAATGTACTCACTGTTGAGAGAGTCGAACTCTGCTTTGCTGAGAAAATTTTTATTTTTTACGTTCAACTCAATCTTGGAACGGGCGCTGTCGTATGAAGCCGCGCTTTTTGTCAGTGACGCCGTCAAGTCCGACGGGATTAAATAATCCGCGTTAGCCTTTTGCCAATATTCCAGAGTCATTGGCACGCCGTTCAGGGCCGCTGATTCTTTCATGACATTTTCGGGACTCGATTTATCTTTAAGGAACGGGCAATAATATTTTTCCGGCGCAACATAAAAATTCAAAAACGCCGCAATGGTTTGCAACTGTTTCTCCTTCATACTCTTCAAGAACGAACGAAGAGCCGCTTCGCTTTCTGAAGCCTCCCTGTCCTTCAAAGAGTCTTCAAGACACTCTAGCAACCGACCATTCAAAAGCATATCTACAATTTTTTTCTCAAGCTCCGAGAGAGTCTCGCGCTTCTGATACTTGCCAAGAAAAATAAAAAGATTGTTCAACGTTATCGCGTGTCCTCCAAAGGTAAAGGGCAAATTCTTTCCGTACTTCAAGACGAAACGCAAAACTTTTTCGTCAGAGTCTTGGGCCTGCGCGACAAGATTAACGAGGTCGATACCTGTATCAAAATCCTGATTGCTGTCGAGCCATGTACGAACATGACCGCGCAATAAAAATTCACGGCCTCTTGACCATGCCTCTTCATTCTCAACGAAGGCCGCGGCTACTTGTTCAAGCGTGAAATATTTTTTGCCAAGGAAAGTTAAAGGACGCTTATTGGGATTTTCCTGCGCTGTATTTTCTTCAAAGAAGTTCGGGATACCCCGCTCGCCTTTAAGCCAGCGCGACACTTGCTCCCAACCCCAGCGCTTTTTAGGGTTGCGGGTCAAGAGTCCCTGTAAGAGTTCGCGTTCTCTGTCGTCAATTTCTTTGGGAATGTTAATAGCTTCTGTCGCTATTGAGTAAGCTATTGTTCCTGCTGAAAGATTCTTGAACGGGTGAGTCCCTGTCGCTATTTCAAGCAAAATCATTCCGAGTCCCCACCAGTCTGTAGGAGGGCCAAGAATGACCCGGCGTTCCCCTGTCTTAATATCCGAAACGCTTGAAAAAGATTCCGGCGATTGATACATAGGAGTTCCGCCGAGCCTCGTAGCTTTCTTTGACAATTCAGCGTCAAGAACGCTAGTAATCCCGAAGTCAATCAAAACGAGTTTAAGAGGCTGTGCAGATCTCACGAGAATATTTGACGGCTTTATATCCCTATGAAGAAAGCCGTTCTCATGAAGGAGCTTTAAACTTTCTCCGGTCTCGCGCGTTACGTCTTCAAAGATTTTTTTTCTTTGAGTTTTTGATTTTTTTGAAAGGCCGTCAAGAATATTTTGGAGCGAGCCTCCGGTCACATACTCTTGAATTTCAAACCAACGCTTTGACTCTGCGTCTAAATCTGTTTCAAAGACTTTCAAAAAATTTTCGGGATATTTTTCGCCTAGTGTCTGAATAGATTTCAGAACGTCGATTTTTGGATCAATCCCAAACCTGTAGAGCTTCAAGAAAAATTCTTTGCCTTCCTTCTCAAGAACAAAAACATCAGCTTCAGTGCTTGTTGAAGGGAGCTGTCGGGCAACGTGATAGCCTCTGAAGATTCCTCCGGCTGAAATTCCTGCGGCCTCGTGGGCTTGCTGTTGTCCTTCGAGAATTGTAACGTTGCTGAAATTTTCGCGTACGGTTTCGTTTGCTTGCTCTTCTCTTACTGTCTTTCGAGTCATTCTCTTAACTCCTCCTGAAAAAAATTTTTTTAGGGAATTTAAATAAAGAATCTCACGGCCTCAAAGATTTTTCAAGCGTAAGAGACTTGTGCATTTAAAAATTTTTTTGGGGAAAATAACCCCCTCGCCACTCCGTGGCCCTCTCCCCCTTAGAAGGGGGCGCTGGAGAATCCTTCTACCCTTCCTATTTCCTTTACACCTTGCCGCCCCTGAAAGGGGAGGTGGCCTGAAGGGCCGGAGGGGTTGCTTTTAAACAAAGGGGAGGTGACGGGTCGGAGGGGGTTATTAAAAATGGAAGGTGACGGGCCGGAGGTGTTTTATAGAAAATAAACTGTGCTTGCTATAGTATTAACAATCATGAACGAATTAAATTTAACAAAAAAAGAAATTTCCCGGCTTGAAAAAAAATTTCAAGAGTTCCAACGGACTCGCGAGGAGCTTTATATTTTTCTTGTGAGTTACATCTCGGACTATCAAAAGTTCCGGGCCTCCTCCGGAAAACGAAGGTACTTGAGAAAAAAATACGCGCTCAAGAATCCCAAAATAAATTATTTATTCAATAGCGGCGACGGATTCTACTGGAGCGTGAGAAATATAGCTATCGTTCTTGGCAGGGCGCGTTCGTCAATCACAAGACTGTTTAACAAAATGGAAAGCTCCGAAGTCTGGCAAAAAAAATTAGCCGCCCTTCATAAAACTGTAAGTTCTGAAAGCGGCTTTCTGATTGATGTGTATCATCAGGATATTTTTGATTTGATTTTGGATTATTACGAAGAAGATTATCTGCGGCGCTTCTCTCAGCCTCGGCGCTTCGGAGTAAACCCTGCCCCGAATATAAATGACCTCCATAAATTTTGGTCATACCTGCGAGGCTATCAGGCTATTCAAAAAAGTATTCAAGCTCCGAAAAAATTACAAGTACGGCCAAGCGGTAGGCGGCGCTTTAAAATTTTTGAGGCTATAAAAAAATTTTTTTGGGGATAACTCTTTGCCGCAAAGCCTCCTCTGTTAAGATACAGCCTTTAAATCTTCAACCGTGTAAATATATTTTTCTGAATCGTTTTCAGCGTGAGCCGTTCTCTTTAATAACGAACGCTTCATATCTATTACGAGCTTCTTAACTTCGCCGGCATTGCCAAAATTTTCGTCACGGTTGTTGTAGCGTTCTTCTAAAATTTTAGCGACAGCTTCATGAGCTTCAGGCGTAATCGTCCGGCCTTGTGCTTCGATTGTCTTGTCAAAGATCGCTAAGAGTTGAGAAGGCGTATAGTCCGGGAAATTAATTATTCTCACGCGGCGAGCCAACCCCGCATTAAGCTTCAAGAAATCTTCAACCCTGTTCGAGTACATTCCAAAGATCATTTTAAAATCCGCGGCGTTCTCCGTCATTCGAGTCATCATTGCCCCGACTATCTCCGAAGAATATGCCGTGTCTGCAATCTGATAGGCCTCGTCAATATATAAAAGCGAATTATGATCTATAGCTTCCTGAATCTTTTCAGTTATTTTATTCTTCGACTCGCCAACGTGAGTCCCAATGAGTTCAGAAGCATCTACAAAAATTGTTTCAGCTCCTCCCAAGACTCCCATTAAGTGATAAAAATTTCCGAGCAGTTTTCCTACGGTCGTTTTGCCCGTCCCCGGGTTGCCGGCAAAAATATAATGATCCGGGTACACGTCCGGCTGAACTCCCCGCCGCTTGCAGTCTTCAGCGTCAAGAATTTCAAGCCTTACGTTGTCGAAAAGTTCTTTAACAAAATCAAGCCCGATATATTTTTCGTCAAGCTCCCTGTAAATTTCTTCGATTGAATTGACTCCATGACTTTCAAAAAATTTTGAGTAACTCCCAAAATCTTTTTTAATTATTAATCGCTCGCTGTCGTCGCGTAACGATGCCTGCATCTTGGCCTCACGGGCAACTGAAACAACGTCGCGGGCATTGCCGAAATTTGCGCGGTCGCGTTGGTCGTACATGTTCTTGAAAAATAAATCGAGGTCAAGCTCTTCGGAAAATTTATAGCCTTCCTTCCTGCAGTTCGAGATAAAAATATTTTTTAAGATCTCCGGCTTATAGTCTTCGATAGTTAAAATATTTGCCTGGCTGAAGCGGCTGCTTAGTCCTGCATTCATTTTTAAAAGCTCGTCCATTGGTTCAGGATAGCCGGCCATGATCATGCAAAATCTATACTGCTTTGTATTTGTCATAGCCGCGACAATTTCATCAATCGCTTCACGCGGATAATTATTATCGTCGCTCTTATCAATCAACGAGTAAGCGTCATCGACAAACAAGACGCTTTCTTGAGCTTCAATAATTTTTGCGCGTGTCCGGTTGGCCGTGCCTCCTACGTAACGATCAACGAGATCTTCGCGGGTTGCTTCGATAGTCATGCCGCGCTTTAAAATTCCGGCCTCGTAAAAAATTCTTCCGATTAATCTTGCTACGGTTGTTTTTCCTACGCCCGGATGTCCCTTCAAAATAAAACTGGGCACAGGATAATTAAAGCCTGAAGTATCGCCTGGCGAGTCAATACGTTCATTGGCTAAAATTTTCTTGAAGGACGGCTTAGAGCCGCCGGATAAATTTTTTTCGTAAGCGGCCTTCTTGATTTTAAAATCTCTAACTATCTCTTGAATACGTTTAGCGACTCCTTCCCAACCAGGAGTCTTAAAAAGAGTCTCTAACGGGTCATCGCTCCCGTCGGAAGAGAAACGGCCGTAAATTTTTTTAACAGTGTCTTCGTTGAAGTCGATAAGATTTTCTTCCTGCTGTCTTAAATATCGCGCAATGTTCTCAAAGATCGAACTTAAATAGCCGTCACGATTCCTTTTTCTGTCGGCCTCACGGCTGAAGAACATTAAGAGCGAAATAATTTTTTGCATTGAGCTTTGATTGAATTTTATTTTCTTCCCGTCGACTCCTACGAGGCGCAAATACTCAAGCATGTATTGAAATTCATCTTGAGCAGGAAGGCCGATCTTCAAAGTACAGCCGGTGTTCAAACTTTTATCAGCGTTAAAGAATCTGTTCTGGAAAATTTCTCCGCCGTTTAAATGCTCAAAGAGTCTTGAAAGGGACTCGCCGTCCATTTGAGGCGCGAGGAAGATACAAATATTTTCGTTAGAGTTCAGGGCGTACTCGTCCCATAAATGCGACAGCAGCTCCGAATATTGCTGCAAGGGCGCGGAGCTGTCTGTAACAAAATCTTGAAAGAAAGTAAAGATTATTGCGGTCTTGATTTTTGAGTCAGACATCATTTTTTTAGCATCGTCAAGAAATTCCGCCGGAGTTATTTTGGGCTGCTTGTAAATTAATTTTGCAGGAGGCTGACTCGCTTGTGAGGCTTGAGGCTTGGGGGCCGGAGAATTTTCGGGCGGTGTATCTTGGGAGGCTCGGGGCGTTAAGATTCTTCGTTTCTTTTGAGGCGGCGAAGGCTGTGAAGAATTTTGCGCCTGGCTTTTATTTTTATTGATAGCGATAACGGCGCTTTTATCATCAAGGACATACTTGCCGGTGTTCTTAGCTCCAGAATAAAAGACAATGCACTCATAACCCAAGCTCCTAAGATACGCATTAAGGAAGGGCCGGAAATTATTTCTCTGAAGATCCGGCGACATAAACATATCATCTAAATTTCCGTAGAGTAAAAAAATTTTATTAAGATCTGGACGTTCGAGAATGCAGTTCATCTTCTTAATTTCTTTTTGGTTTCAGTGTCGCTTGATAATTTATTGCGTGTGGCGGCGTTGCATTTTATATTGACTTGAGCGCCGGGAGTGTTTCCCTTGACGACTTCAGCAACGGCTTCGCGGTAATAAGCTTTGCGCTCTTCGTTGGCTTCGTCGCCTTTGATTTGTTTCAAGTCAATATGAGTCTGAACGTCACCGTTCGATAATAATTCCGGAGCAAGAGTGATTATTAATTCTTCTCCGGTCGCCTGATTCTCAAGCCCTATGTGAAGCGCTTGATCGTGCTTGCCGTCCTCATAGGCGTAACCGTTGAACGTGAAATTATGTTCTTCAAAGAAGTCTATGATTTCTTCGCTGATATTTTGACGCGAGAAGGCGTTGTTCATGTTAATCGTGGCGCTGTTGATACACTGGACGGCCGCGGGGTAAAGCTCGGTATTCAAAAATTCAGCGTAATTTTTTAATTGATTGGTCGTGAGATTTTTGGCTTTGCCTTCGTCACGAATTAAGCTGTAAATTTCATCGGCCTTGCTTTTCAAATAATCAAAATTGCTTTGGCCTTGAGAATTTCTCCCGGTGTAGTCGGAAATCTTTACGCCGACAATCTCGTCTTCCAAAACTTTGCCGGAATGTTTTTCTGCGTAGTCTTTAGCCTCCTGCGTTATGACTGAATGAGACTCGAGATAAGTTTTAATCTCTTCAGAAAGAACAAGGCAAAGCTTGAAATAATTTTCCCATTCCTGTTTTTTAGCGTCGGCCTCAAAAATTTCTTCGAGTGTATTAGCCGCTACGTCCTTAGCGCTTGCGATAGAACTTTCAAAGCGGCGATTATTAAATAATTTCACGGCCTGATTAAATTGTTCAGTCAAAGTTGTTAAAGCGGGATCGGAAAATTTTTCGCCTTCAAAGTCATTGCTTAAAGATTTTAATAACGTTCTAGCCTCTTCGATATACGAGCCGGCGATTTCTTCGGCCTTTTTGTTTTTGGCTTCCATGTCAGTCTTGAGACTCGCAAGCTCGTTGATATAAGACTCATAACGGGCGCTGAACTTCCGTGAAATATTAGCGAGGTCGTCAGAAATTTTTTTCTGATAGTTCTTATTGAAATTATCTTGTGCTTCGTTAATTTTCTGCATTGTCACGCGCCGGGAATTTTTCAAAGAGGCCGCGTATTCTTGGAAGGCTTGCGCGTCATTTTTTTCGGCTGCTCTTAACATGAAAGATCTTTGAGCTTCAAGCTCGCGCATCATTTGCTCAGAAGTTTTTATATTAAGGGCGCGTTCTTCGTTCATAGAGATTTGAATGTCGCGTCGGAAATCTCCGATACTGTGAGCCGCGTTACTGTTGTGGATTGCTTCGCGTTCTCTTCGTTGCCGCCGTTCATAGTCAAGCGCTGCTGCTCCGGCCTTTGCTCCTATAGTGACAGCTCCGGCCACGGCCAAGCCTCCTAAAACAAAAGGCAATGCTCCAAGCGCTAATGGTATTAAGATTAAACCGCCTGCTTCTCCGCTCATGATTTTTTATTTTCCTTTCTGATTTTTAAATTTTTTTTTTAAGCAACCCCCTCCGGCCCTTCAGGCCACCTCCCCAAGGGGAGGCTTTATTAGCAATACCCTAAAGCCCCCCTTTATAAGGGGGGATGTCAGCTTGCTGACAGGGGGGTTACTTTCCAACAAGGTCAGCTTGCGGCAAAGGGATTATCTATGTTTTAATTTCTCAAGATCGTTCGCTGTATCCCTGAAAGATTTATTACTGTTAAGCTTCAAAGAATTTAAATCGCTTGCATATTCAATCGCGTCCTCGTCACTTAGATTAACAGCTTCGCGGACGTGTGAATAAATATCGCGCGTGTAAATTTGATTCTCTGAACCGCTGAAATCTATATGAATGATTACGTGATTAACAACGTCATTATCTTTTTCACTTTCAACAGGGATTATATAAACGTAAATATAATCTCGTGAAGAGTTCGTGAAAACTATTCGTAACCATTCGCGAAAATCTTTGTCTTTAAATCCCGTAAGCTCTTCTTGCCATTCAAGATTAATTTCAGCGGTCATGAAGTCTATAATCTCTTCGCCCATGTCCGAACGTTCACACGAAGCCGAATATCTCTTCTTATATATAATGCTCAAGCCGGATAATTTTCTATCAGCCTCGTCAATCTCTTCGATAAATTTTTTTAATTCGTCAAGCGAAGGACTCTCAGGACGCTTAATATAATCTTCCTGTCCAATCTGCTCGGAGGCTTTGATAATCTCCCGGGCCTTCTTTGAAGCTTCGATAACTTCAGCGAATAAATCTCTTGACCAAAAATTTATATCGTCAATGATTTCTGCTCGGAGGGTCTTGTTAATTTCTTTTCCACGGTCTGAAATTTCCTGATTGATTTTGCCTCTTAGATATTCAAGCTTGAATTTCAGCAAGTCAAATTTTTTTTCCCATTCCTGAACTTTATCGTCAATGTTATAGCCGAGCCGTTCGAGTCCTGAACGGGCTGAAATTGCTACGGCCGAAGCGGCTTCAAACAGGCCGGCCCTGAAAAGTTGCCGCCCGTCCCTCATGGAGTTTGAAAAAATTTCAAATCTCTTGGGCAAAAATTTTTCGTGAGGTTTCTTATCAACTTCGCGCAAAATTTTATCGGCCGCCCGTAAATATTCCGCGGCTTCGTTCGAGCTTCCCCTGTCGCGTTCGGAAATATCGGCGCGGATCTTAGCGACAAGCTCTTCAAGCTCTTTATTTTTTTTAGCTAAAAGCTCTTCATTTTTTTTGACGTGCTTTAATAAACTCTCGTAATTTTTATCAAGCCTGGAAAGTTCGGAATTAAGTTCTTTGCTTAGAGATTTTTGATATTGCTTTAAAAGTTTTTCGTATTGGTCTTGGGTTTGCCGGTCGTGGGAATTCAAGGCGCGTTTCATATCGGCCTGAAGTTTTTCAAGATCGCGGCGGTTTTTGTCTATGATTTTTTGACGCGCTCTTGCTGCTTCGGAATTTTGCTCACGGAGTGACCGCTGTAAAGAATAAATTTCTCGTTCAAGGCGTGCTATCTCGTCCATGATAAATAAAATTATTTTTTGATCTCGGACTCTATTTCCTTTGTCTTTTGTTCTCTTGCTGTTATCAAAGTGCTGAGCTTTTCTTCAGCTTCTGAAAGTTTTATTTTTACAGCGTTCAAAATTTCCTGAACTGATTGGGCGTTGCCTTCGCCGCTGTAAAACTGAACAACTTGTTCAGCGGACTCGGCCCGCGATTTAAAATCTTCAAGCTGACTTGCAAGCCTTGAAGGATCTTCGGGCTTTGCTGAAATTTTTATTGAATAATTTTTATTTTGATTGGGAATGAAGTCAATCTGCTCGGTTAAATTTGAAAGCTCGTATTCTTTTTCGATTGACTTAGTGGAGCTTCTGAAGACGGAAAAATTTTTTCCGGTTTGATTAAAATTTTCGGGAAAGCTGAGAAAAATTTTCAGCGGCCTTTCGACCATGACGACTCGAACGGTCAAGACTTCGCCCGCGGGATCTTCGGACAGATTAAAATTTCCGTAGACTTTCACACGGCTTTCGGGGGAATGGATTTTTTCTTTATAGTCTTCGGGGGAAGGCGTGAAGAGCTGAAAGCCAAGCTTAATTTCACCGGCCAAGACTTCACGAAGACAATTAAATTTAATTGAGTCGCGCCCGGAAATTTCTGCGAAGTCAAAAGGCATTTTGAGTCCCTCCTGTTTTTTCTTTGACGCTTTGCCAGACTTTGAAAACTTCCTTTGACGGAACGCCAATCAAGACGGCTTGACTGGACGTAAATTTTATTTCGGCTTTGCGCTTTTTATTTTTGTCATAGAATTTTGGCCCGATAACTTTGTAACGGTCTGTCAAGTAATGAATAACCTGATTGGACGAGCCAATATAAGCGCGTCCGTCGTCAAGATTTTTTTCGTAACGCCCGTCAATTAAAATATCTGCAACTGAAAGAAGATTTAAGATGTCCGGATTATTTTTTATTTCGTTCAGCGTGAATCCGGAATAAATTATCACGCCGATATTTTTTTCTTGCTTAATGATTTCTATGAGCCTGAATAATTCTTGAGCTTGCAGGAAAGGTTCGCCGCCGCTGATAGTGACTCCTTCGCAATCGCTTTGCAAAATTTTTTTTGCGAGGTCTTCTACTTCGATTTCAGCGTAAGCTCCGTGCCGGGTATTTTGAGCTACACAGCCTTCGCAGTCAAAGCAACAGCCCCAGACCCATATAACGAATCTTTTAAACGGGCCAAGGAGTTCGGTATTTTCTTCAACGTGAGAAATTTTCAGGCTCATGAGAAATTTTTTATGACAAGCACAGCTTATTGTCTATAAAACCCCTCCGGTTCACTTCGTTCACCACCTCCCCTTTCATGGGAGGCAAGGTGTAAAGGGAATAGAGTATCTCGAAGAGATCTCTCGTCCCTCCTGAAAGGGGGGATGTCAGCTTGCTGACAGAGGGATTGCTCTAAAATAGGACCAGCTTGCTGTTCGCCATCGGGTTATAGTTTTTTAGATGTGCTTACTTTACTCTGGCAGACTATCTGCCTTGCAGTCAGCCAACGTTTACGCCGTAACTTCTGCAGAGGGCTTCGAGTCCTCCTTGATAGCCTCCGGCGACGGCGTTGAATTTCCATTGGCCGTTCTTCTTATAAATCTCACAGACTACTAAAGCAGTTTCGATTGAAAATTCTTCTTCAAGGTCGAACTGAATGACTGTTTCTCCGGTTGTGTCTGTTTCATCTTTGACTTTGGCGACTCTTACGTAAGCGTTAGAAACTTGGCCGAAGTTTTGCCGTCTTTCTTCGGCTTCGTGAATTGTGACGGTGATTGCAATTTTATCGACCCATTCCGGGAGCTTTGAGAAGTTTATGAAGATCTGTTCGTCGTCGCCTTTGTCGCTTGAGCCTCCTGTCCGGTCGTCGCCTGAAGACCATATAGTATGGTCGTGCCAGTCCTGATTGTTATAAAAAATAAAATCTTCATCATTGCGAACTTTGCCGCTTGAGTCACAGACAAATGCGGAAGCATCAAGATCAAAATCAAAACCGCCGTCATATTTATTAGGATCCCAGCCTAAACCCACCAGCACCATTTTCAATGAGCTGTCGATCGAAGCTCTTTGACCTTTTGAAAGGCTCACTGCCATTTTAAAATTCCTCCTTCTTGATTTTGATAAAAAAATTTTTTAATGCCAGACGGAGCGCGGGAGGCCGTAGCGTTCAGCTAAGTCTGCTACAGACCAAACCTGTAATGGTTGGCCGACGGCGTTGAATTTCCATTCGCCGTTCTTTCGGTAGAGTTCGCCGAAGACCATTGCGGTCATGCCGTCATAATTTTCAGAGAGGTTATAGATACAAAGTTCTTTGTTAGTGTCGGAGTCAACGAGTCTTATAAAGGCGTTGCGAATCATTCCGAAGTGTTGATGACGTTCTGTAGCTTTGTAAATGCTCACGAGAATGACGACTCGTTCATATTGAGCAGGAAGTTTTGAGAGCTGTACGGTAATTTGTTCGTCGTCGCCTTCGCCGGCTCCGGTTAAATTATCACCGTGGTGAGTCACGCAGCCGCTGTTGTGCCGGAGATTGTTAAAGAAAACTACGTCGCTTCGCTGTGCTATTCTTTCGTTGCTGTCAAGAAGGAAGGCTATAGCGTCGCAGTCGATGTCTTGAAGTTTGTCGCGGCTTCCTCCGAAGAGTCCGCCGAACACGCCTTTAGCCTCGGGCTGTGCTTCGTCCCATCCAAGACCAACGACAACACTTTTAAGACCGGAGTTATCTTTCGTAAGGTCAACCTTCTGACCTTTTTTAAGGCTTACGCTCATAAAAACACCCCTTAATAAAATTAGAATGGAATGATTAATCTGTCAGGCATTATAGCATTATGAGTTCTGCATTGTACATTCGCTGAACCAATCCCCTTGCGCCTCTCCTTTGTTTTAAAATCAACCCCTCCGCCTCACTTCGTTCAGCCACCTTTTTGTCCGGCCCAAGGGGAGGCTTTATTAGTAATACCCCCAAGCCCCCCTTTTAAGGGGAGAGGGCCAGCTTGCTGGCGAGGTGGTTATTTATAAAAAAGGGGAGAGGGCCACAAAGTGGCGAGGGGGTTGCTTTCCAAGAGGGCCAAGCTTGCGGCGAGGGGGTTATTTAAAAGAGCTGAACCAGTCCCTGAAGCTCCCTTCCAGATCGTAAAGAAATTTATAACCCGACTCGCTCAATTTTTTGCCGCTTATGTTCGTACTGACCATTAATTTTTTTACGCGGTCGGGGTGAATGCCGACGCGTTTGCCTCCGAGCGGGCCGATAACTCTTGCGATAAACATCAAGAGCTTTCCATTGACGACAGGAATTTTATTTTTGAAGCCTGCCGCGGCTTTAATAGCCTCACAGATTTCTTCAATCGTGTAAGCCGGTTCAAAGGTGCAGTTGATAATCTCACAGCCCGGGAAATTATTTTCTATCATTCTGAATTTCATGAAGTTCACGAGGTCTTTAACATAGATACAAGCCTTGATAGTGTCCTTGCGCCCGGCATAAAAATAATAACGGCCTTTGATCCCTTTATATAATCTCGTCATGTTGCCGCCTTCGCCTTCTCCGTAAACAATGCCGGGTCTTAAAATCGTAAGCTCGTTAAGAGGGCTTTGAACTTGCCAGACCTGATGAATTTTTTCTGCTACAAGCTTTGAAATTCCGTAAGGGCTTGAAGGAGTCGGGAGGGTTGTTTCAGTTTTGAGATCTTCGGCCGGGCCGTAAGGTGCTATGGACGAAGTAAATAAAATTTTTTTAATGCCTGATTTTTTTGCGAAGGCCGTAACGTTTTCAGCGCCGAGTATATTTGTTTCAAAGTATTCGAAGTCTTTGTGTCCGGGAGTCTTATGAACGGCTGCGAAGTTAAAAATAATATCTTCGCCCGTAGGCTTAAAAGAAAAATTAATCGGCTTTCTAACATCGCCTTGAATATAAATTACGTCGTCAAATTTTTTTCCGGGGCCGGAAGACTCGGGCGATTGAATGTCAAAGCTGAAAATCTTATCGCCGGTATTCAAACATTCGCGCCGCAGTAAATTAATCAGGTGCGTACCAATGAAGCCGCACCCGCCAAAAATTATATAATTCATGTTAAAAATTTTTTCCTTTAAAAATTTTTTTTAATTATTGCGTATAAATAATCTTAAGGCAAGCCTTTTTAAAATTCCAATATAATGCCATGAGAAAACTATAAGAGTGCAAATAATCTACGCGAAAAACATATGAAACAGATAGATAGTCAGTGAGTGTAAACCAAGCCAGCTAAGTTCGTTCGTAGCCCGGCTTGTAAAGTCCACATAGTTCAATCGTTTTTGCTCGTTCATGTTTTTTCCCCCTTACCGTTGATTTAGCATTAATTCCTGTTCTGATTTTGAATGAAAGTGTTTGTGTTTCTGTTCAGTAAAATAATGATTATGAAAATGAGAATGTATAACTTTATGCTTATGAGTTGTTCCGTCGTGAGTATGTATAAAAATGTGACAGTGCTGATGTTCATGCTTTCTTATCAAAGTATCAGCTATAACAACGACAGCCCCCGCAATCATAATTATCAGCGCCGCAAAGTAAAGCAACGAGATTCGTTCATGAAGAAACATGAAAGAAAAAAATACTCCGATAAAAGGAGCTACGGCATAATATGCGCTTGTTCTTGCCGCTCCAAGGACGTTCTGCGCCCGAACGTATAAAAAAATACTAAGCCCGTACGCAATAAATCCCAAGAGCATTGCCGCCGCAATCAAAGCAAAGCCCGGCAATTTTTCTCCTTTTATAAACGCAATAATCAAAGCCCCGGTTCCCGAAAAAATTCCCTTTAGAACGACAACTTCATAAGTACTCTTAGACGAAATATTTTTCGTACAGTTATTTTCAAGTCCCCAGCAGATCGTAGCAGCCAATACTAAGAAAGAACCATAGGAAAATTTAAAGCTGTCTGTTCCTTCAAAAGAAAGCAGAATGCTTGAAAGAGTTATTAAAATAATAGCTGTCAGAGTCTTAGAGATACAGTTTCTTTAAATAAAAATAAAGCAATCAAACTCGTAGCGACTATCTCAAAATTACCAAGAAGCGAAGCATTTGCTGACGTTCCGTATTTTATTCCAAGCATCAGGAAAATCGGAGCGGCAATATCAAGAACAATCATGCCAATGACAAAAGGCAAATCAGTTTTTGATAAGTTCTGTGAATTTTTTCTGTCATTTTTATTCAGGAAAGACAGAAGACCAATACCAACACCGGCTCCAAGATAAAGAAGAGCAGCCATTACAGTTGGCTCGACTTGGCGCAATAAAATTTTAGATACAGGAATATTGACAGCGTAGAATACCGCCGCCAGCAAAGCAAAACAGACAGATTTTATTTTGTTAGAAGGCATATTGTTTCTCATGGCATGAGGAAATGAAACTACTAATTCATACCTGCGCCAGTAAGCGGGAACTTGTCCACCGACCGCTGCCTGTTCGCAATATCGCGCCCAGGAACATATCAACGTTTTGCCTGTTCGTCAGGAACATATCAACCGGTTTTAGGAGCTTGCCCGTTATCGGGAACATGTCGATAAACTGGAATTTGTCGATTAAAGCTCTACGAATCCCCCAATCTCCTGTTCTAAGAGCCTAAATACGTTTGCC
Source organism: Synergistaceae bacterium (assembly GCA_017450825.1). Classification (GTDB taxonomy): domain Bacteria; phylum Synergistota; class Synergistia; order Synergistales; family Aminobacteriaceae; genus JAFUXM01. The sequence continues at coordinate 66 of JAFSSV010000195.1, read as the reverse complement.
ACCAGATAACCATCAGCAATCGCATGATTCAGACGGACAGTAACAGGCATGACAAGTCTGCTGTTT
>JAFSSV010000194.1 GCA_017450825.1 Synergistaceae bacterium | reverse complement strand
GTGGAGAACAGCCCGATAACGGCCAAAAAATTAACCCGCGCTCACGAGAACGCCCGTAAATGGATCATGGCCAACCGTGAAGAGGCGATTAAATTAATGCTCGAGCATAAATGGGCTTCGGGTCAATTCGATAAGGTCTTAGCGTTCTATAACACTCTTGATTATTCTGTAACTGACGAAACGACCGAGGCAACGCTGAGAAAAGTTATCGACGATTATAAAACCTGCGGCATTCTTGACAAGAACCGCGATACCGAAGAAGTTTTGAATATGATTTGGGACGGAGTCCTTATGGAGGATAAAAAATAAAGTATCTTGAAATAATCCTTGCGCCCCCTGTTAAGGGGGAGAGGGCCATGAAGTGGCGAGGGGGTTATTTCTAAAATAATGGAGGATAAAAAATAAATCATGTTGAGATTACCGAAAAATTTTGAAACGTTCAACGAGGCTCGCCAAAAATCTTTCATGAGTCTCTACGAAGCCAAGCAGAGCGGCAAGAAAGTTATCGGGACTTTCTGTTCTTATACTCCCGTTGAGATTATCCATGCGGCCGGAGCAATCCCCGTTGGTCTTTGCGGAAAATCTGAACAAGGAATCCCTGAAGCCGAAGCCCACCTTCCTAAAAATCTTTGCCCGCTTATCAAAGCAAGCTACGGAATGGCGCTTTCTGATCAATGCCCGTACTTTTATTTTTCCGATGGAATTTTAGCCGAAACAACCTGCGACGGAAAAAAGAAAATGTATGAGCTTATGAGTACATTCAAGCCCGTTCATGTTTTGAATCTCCCGCAAAGCAAAGATCAAGCCTTCGCTATTGAATCATGGACGGAAGAAATCAAACGTGCTGCGGCTTTCCTTGAAAAACTCTTCAACGTCACAATAACCGAAGAAAAATTACATGACGCTATTGTCTATCGTAATAGAGTCCGGAAAGCTATTGTTGACTTGTACGAAGTCGCGAAGCTCAAGCCGTCCCCGGTGTCTGGCTATGAGATAAGCACCGTAGCAGAAAGCGCAGACTTTCATTTTACTGATGATGACTTAGTAGCCAAACTTGAAAAAATCACGGCCGAATTTAAATCACGCGTAAGGAACGACGAAGGGCGGCCAAGAGTTTTAATCACGGGCTGTCCTAACGCCGGAGTCCGCGACAAGCTTATCAAACGCCTTGAAGAACTCGGAGCGGATTATGTTTGCGCCGATGTTTGCTCCGGGCCAAGGGCACAGAAGTTTATGGTCGATGAAAATTCCGAGCCTTACAGAGCAATCGCCGAACGTTATTTAAAAATTAACTGCTCAGTAATGACTCCAAACACTGCCCGCTTTGACGATATAAAATCTCTTGTGAAAGAATATCAGGTTGACGGAGTTATCGAAATGGTCTTGCAGGGCTGTCATACGTTCGCTGTCGAAGCGTTCAACACTATGAAGCTTGTGCAGGAAGGATTAAACTTGCCTTATCTAAGACTCGATACAGATTTCTCACAGTCCGACAGCGGACAGATCGAAACGAGATTAGGCGCATTTATCGAAATGATGGAGGTAGCGTAAAAAATGATTAAAGTTAATGCAATGGGGAAATTATGCCCCGAGCCTGTCATTATGACGAAGGCTGAAATAGAGAAGGGCGCGGCTGAACTTGAGGTTCTTGTCGACAATGACATCGCCGTTTCCAACGTAACGCGTTTGCTTGAAGGCAAGGGCTTCAGTGTCGCCTTGACCCGCAATGACAACGAGCGCAAGCTTACGGCCAAAAAAATTTCCGGTTGTGAAGTCCCGGCAAGTTCTTCAAAACGTGACGAGCTATTGGCGATCCTCGTAGCTCATGACGTTCTCGGCGGCAATGATAAAGAACTCGGAGAAGTTTTAATGAAAGCTTTTCTTGGCTGTCTTTCAAAACTTTCAAAGCGTCCGGCGGTTATGGCTTTCATGAACGAAGGCGTAAAGCTCGTAATGCCGGACTCGTCGGCCTGTGATTATATTAAAGAGCTTGAGAAGGCCGGGACAAAAATTTTAGTCTGCGGAACTTGTACGACTCATTTTAATATCACGGATAAAATTGCGGTCGGAACGATCTCTAACATGTTTGAGATCATGGAAATGATAACCGGAGCCGACAACACTCTAATATTCTAATGCTGTATGCTGGAATAGATATTGGTTCGACTGCTGCGAAGGCTGTGCTTATGGACAGGGAGCAAAATAAAATCCTTGCCCGTAAGCTTATGCCTTCGGGCTGGAACAGTAAAGAAACGGCGCAGGAATTATTAACTTGGCTTTTGTCGCTCGGCTATTCCCGTGAAGAAATAAAAATTATCGCGACAGGTTACGGGCGAGTCTCTGTTCAATACGCTGATAAAGTTTTGACTGAAATAACCTGTCACGGAAGAGGCGCGGTATTTTTGGGCGGGCCTGACTTGACTGTCATAGACATCGGAGGCCAAGACACAAAAGTTATAGTCATTAAGAACGGCCGTGTAATTGACTTTGCTATGAATGACAAATGCTCCGCAGGCACGGGGAAATTTCTTGAAGTGATTGCTAACAGACTTGGATTAACATTGCCGGAATTTTTTGCCTTGGCTGAAAACGGGAAGGACATAAAAATTTCTTCAATGTGTACGGTTTTCGCTGAAAGTGAAATAGTGAGTCTTATGGGTCTTGGGACGGGTCGTGAGGATATTGCGCGGGGAGCTGTCGACTCTGTAGCGTCGAAAGTCGTTACGTTAGTAAGACAAAAAAATCACTCCGGAAAATTTTTCTTGACCGGAGGATTTTGTGAAAGCAAATTATTAATTCAAAAGCTTTCAGAAATTTTAGGAGCGGAAGTCGAAACGACTCCTGACGCAAGATTCGCCGGAGCAATCGGAGCGGCACTGCTTTAAATTTCTTTTTTTAAATTATTGAGCGCGGCGGCAACGAGTACAGCGGCTGAATCATTTTCGGGAGTGCTAAGAAAATTGGGACTCGTTTTATCGAGCTTAGCCAGCAGACTCATGGGAACGGTTATTTTAATATGAAGCCCCAGCGATACACGAGCAACAGTGCGGCGGGTCTGCTCAAAATATTTTTCAAAGTTTGCTTTGAAGACTTCCTGTCCTTCAACGAGTTTCGGGTTGTCGATAAGTAAAAAATCTTTCAGCTTATTCCAGCTCCATTCGCCTTGGCTGTTGCCTTGCCTAGTCCATTGGCCGTTAATCCGGCAAAAATTTTTGTATATAGTTTGCCTGTCAATGCCAAGGACGTTTTGAGAAAGGTTAGCGTCCATTACATACCGTCCAAAAGTATCAGAGAGCTTTAAATAGAATTTTGTTTCAACGGGAAGCGCGATGTTATTGCCAGCGTTGAGGAATTTATTTTTTATCCAGCTCATATTATTTTTAACGCTGGCATTATTGTTAAAGAGATCACGGCTTTGTCCGGCGGTATTGCCCGGCCAGAGATTAATATCTATTCCGTTGGTTGAGCCGCTTTGATTTTTTGAAAGAGCAAGCGCGAATTCTTGAACATATCCCCATGAGGGATTGCTAAGCGGGACCCTGTAGCACCAAGCTTCATCAATGATCGAAAATTCCTGTCCTGAATTTAAAAGCCGCATAGAGTTATTAGCAAGCGGCCAGATTCTTTTCCAGATAATTTCTTCGTCAAGGCCTTCTCTGAATGGTTCCGCCGGAAACCAGCCCTGCCGATAGTATTTTAAATAATCAAGATAGTGAGTTAAGACGAAGTCACTTCTTCCTTCCTGCAAGGACTCAATATTCTGAAGGATTACTATAAGCTCCTGCCAAGTAACGCTAATCAAACCTTCGATAACAGAATCGTCAGTTAGTTTGTCTTTTATTGCCTGAGCCTGTTTTAAAACCTGAGAGCCCGCCTGTTGATCTTGAACCTGCTTAACTTCGATAAGAAGCAAGTCGGTATTCTCATTATTAGAGCAGCGCATATAGATATCGGGGACAGGGTTTTCAACGTCTCTGCTGCTTTCACCGGCTGTGATTTTCTCTGGTGTAAGGGTGACAGGGAGTATGCGCGCTATGCCTTCTTCAGAAAATGAGCCGGCGATACTATCCGCAGATGTTTGAATGTTGACGCTACAATCTTGCTTGCGTTTGGGCTTGGAAATTTTTGTCGCCAGCTTCTCATTGAGCAGATCAATCAACCGGTCACGGAATAAATAATTTTCTTCAAGCAGAATAGCAACTCCCCGTGACAAATTATTTTCTTTTGGGTTGTCGTTATCTTTT
>JAFSSV010000025.1 GCA_017450825.1 Synergistaceae bacterium | reverse complement strand
TTATTCCCTCTACACCTTGCCTCCCCTGTGTAAGGGGAGGTGCCTGACTGAAAGGAAGGCGGAGGGGTTGAGTCTTAAAAAAAATTTTTTTAGAAATAACCCCCTCGCTGCAAGCTGGCCTTCTTGTTGAAATAACCCCCACGCCACTTCGTGGCCCTCTCCCCCAACCCTTCCACCGCAAGCGGTCCCCCTTCCCTTACAGGGACGGCGGGGCGCAAGAGAGTTCTTCGACATATTTTATTCCCTTTACACCTTGCCTCCCCTGTGTAAGGGGAGGTGCTGACCGAAGGGAAGCGGAGGGGTTATAGTTAAAAAAGGGAGGTGCTGAACGAAGTGAGGCTGAGGGGTTGAGGTTAGAAAAAAAGGGAGCTGCCCCCAAAGGGCCGGAGGGGGGTTATGCTTTACGCGTAATCTTTCAGCAATTCATCGCGCATAATCGCAACGCCCTTTGAAGCAACTTCCTTAATGACTCTAAAATTCAGCCAGCCCGGCACTTGAACTTCCTGCGGATCAATCAAATAAGATTTCGTACTGCTCCTCAAGTCATGCACAAGCCCCGCCGCCGGATATACTACCAATGACGAGCCAATGACCGCAAAAATATCCGCGCTCCTTACGAGCCTCGCCGCCTCTGTTATTGCCGGGACAGCTTCCCCAAACCAAACTATATGAGGCCGCATTAATTCCCCGTCAGAATTCTTTTCGTCATAAGCCATAGCCCTATAGCCAATGTCAATAATCTTTGACGCGTCATTAACCGCCCGGGCCTTCGTGAGTTCGCCGTGCAGATGTAAAACGTTTGTGCTTCCGGCGCGCTCGTGTAAATTATCTACGTTTTGGGTAATGATCTGAACGTCAAAAAATTTTTCAAGCTCCGCTAAAATTTTATGACCGTCATTAGGCTTGGCCTTCTCAAGTTGAGCCCGGAGGTCGTTGTAGAAATCAGTCATTAATTTCGGGTTGCGGTGCCAGCCTTCAATGCTGGCTACGTCTTCGACACTGTAAGTCTCCCACAAGCCGCCGGAGTCCCTGAAAGTTTTGAAGCCGCTCTCTGCGCTTATGCCCGCGCCCGTAAGAACGACAAGACGTTTTTTATTTTCGCTCATAAATTTTTTTCCCCCTGTATAATAAATAATTAGAGAATTACTTTGAATTATAATCTAAACGGAAGGGAATTTTTAAAAGTGTATTTCAAAGAGAAGATTACGTTTCTTAAAACGTTTGCCAAGTCCCCGCGCAAAATCGGAAGCGTTACGCCCAGTTCAAAATTTTTAACGCGGGCTATGTTGGATCGTGTAGACTGGAAGAACGCGAATTATATTGCTGAACTTGGAGCAGGTACAGGAGTCTTTACTCGTGAGATAATTAAAAGGGCCAAGCCGGACGCAAAAATTTTAGTCTTTGAAATAGATCCCGACCTTCAGGATTTAATCCGAAGCGAACATAAATTTCATAAGGGCCTTAGCCTTCATAGCGATGCTCAAAAACTTTACGCTTACATGAAAGAAAATAAAATTGAGGAGCTTGATTTTATAATTTCGAGCTTGCCTTTTACTGTCCTTCCGCCAAAAATGACCGTGAGAATCTTAGAAGGAGTTTTGAAATCTTTGAAGCCCGGCGGTCATTTCGTAGCTTATCAATATTCTTCGATAATGAAGCACGTGCTGCAAAAAAAATTTTCTCATATTAAGACAAGATTTGTTCCGTTTAATATTCCGCCGGCATTTGTTTATGATTGCTGGCGGTAATTTTTTTTAGAAAAGGATTCCTCCGCTGCAAAGCTTCGAAGTTAGGGCGGAGGATTTTTATTTTTGTTAGCTTATTCCCACTTATCGTATTTATAAATCAGCTGTAAAAATTTTTCGCTTAAAGACTCGCCGGGGAGTCTTTTGGACGCGTCCGGGTTATAAGTTAAAGTTATTGTTGTATAGCGATCGGGAGTCCAGACGTTCTGCAAATTAATTTTCTTTGCGTTGCGAGTATTAGTTACGGGGTTAGCCTTTGAGGAATTGAACGCGGCGTTATAACCTTTTTGCATTGCCTCGTAAAAATTTTTATCTTGTTCGGCGTTGCCCATGCTCTGAAGATAAACGGACTTGGAATTCAATAATTTATTTTTATAAAAGCCAAAAATAAAGACAGCCGGATACCCTTCAAAAAATCCCTCCATTGTTAAAGATTCTTTGCGCGGTGTTAAGACTTTTGCGCCGCTTCTTTCCATTCTTTTTTGAGTCCGGGCGTAGGAATGCCCGAACGGTAAAGACATAAAAGCGTCAGCACTGTTTGAAATTTTTGACGCGGCCTCAGCGTTAGAAGTGATACTTATAATGAAAAGAAACATGACGAGAAAAATTTTTTTCATGTTGAAGACTCCTTTGGAAAAATTTTTTTAATTCTATAATTAAAATTCCCTGAAATCAAAATAAAAACTTTTAATCTCACTTCCTCCGACCTTCGAGCCGCCCGGCCTTCCAGGTGAAGCAAGGTCAAAAAAAATTGTCACGCATATGTCACTCGTGACTAAATCGTGACAGAGAATTTTCTTGATAAAGGGAAGGCTTTCACTCCATTGTAAACTTAAAAAAAATTTTTTAATTTACAATGCGCCTTCTATTAAAGGGGAATAAGCCTCAAGCCCTCCGCCTCACTTCGTTCAGACACCTCCATTTTGTTTTAACCACAACCCCTCCGGCCTTTGGCCACCTCCCCTTCTTTAAAACAACCCCCTCAGCCCCTTTGGTCCACCTCCACAAGGGGATGCTTTATGT
>JAFSSV010000024.1 GCA_017450825.1 Synergistaceae bacterium | reverse complement strand
ATTTTCCGGAGCTTGTCCGGAGTAAGCTTATAAAAATTTTTTGCAGTCAATATATTTTTTTCTCCAATCTCGTTATATTAAGCACACTTAAAAAACTATATAACCCAATGGCAAACACAAGCGGTCTTTTTTAAAGCCCCCCACCACCGCAAGCGGTCCTCCTCCCCCGAGGGAGGCTAAACTTCCTGCTACACAAAGCCTCCCCTTGGGCCGAACAACCAGGTGGTGAACGAAGTGAACCGGAGGGGGTTTCTTTTAAGAAAAAATTTTTTTAATAATAACCCCCTCGCCAGCAAGCTGGCCCTCTTGGAGGGCAACCCCCCTGTCAACAAGCTGACTGGCCCTTGTGAAAAGTAACCCCCCTGTCAACAAGTTGACATCCCCCCTTTCAGGGGGGACGAGAGCGTCCTTCGAGATCTTCTTTTTTTTAACACTCTTGCCTCCCCTGAAAGGGGAGGTGGCCGAACGAAGTGAGGTCGGAGGGGTTGATTTAAAAAAAAGAGGTGCCGAAGGAAAGCCGGAGGGGGGTAATTAATTGCTGAGGCATTTCCGGGCAGCAAGAGTTTCTAAAACGATCATATCTTCTGAAGTATCTGAAAGGATTTCTTTCATTTTTAAAAATTCGTCATAGCCGCCTAGATTATCAAGCGCGTCGATCATGAAGTCATATTCTTTTTCGTCGAAGCGTCCGGAGAGGAGTCCGAACAAGATCACGCCTCTAGCAAACCATCTATATAATTCTTGGTCAAAGCTCAGCGCGTCATAATAGAACAAAGCAAAATTAAATTCGTCATGAGCTTCTTCGGAGTCTTCGTCCGAAGGTTCTTCGAGATAATTCAAAATATAAAAAGGAACGTTAGGCGACATTGAGATTGCGTCCCATAGAAGAGGAGCGCAGACAGTTTTTTTATTATCTTCTCTTGACATTGCCCAAGCTGCTGCAAGCCGTGCATAAGCCCAAGCCAGAGTCCTTTCGTCATCGTCTTCTCTCATAGTGTCGATCAAAATTTTTTGCCAGTCTTTGCGCTCAATTAAAATTTTATAGTAAATCATTTTCATCAAGCCTTTGTTTTCATCCGGCAAAGAAATTTCTTCTTCGTGGTCTTGCGCGAAAGACAAAGCAGTTTGACAAGCTTTCAGGGCTTCGGCTTGCCGGCCTGCATTAAAGAAGGCATAGGCCAGCCGCTGATGGAGTACTAAAAAAAAGAAAGCCTTTTCACTTTCGTCACAGTTCCCGGGAACGTCCAGAGATTTTACGGCGCGTTCAAGTAAAGAGATCTGCTCATCTATTTTGCTGTGCGAGTGGTCTGCTTTTAACATCAAGGCTTCTGTGTTATACGGTTCAAGTTCAAGAACTTGATTAGCGATTGAGATTCTTCTTGCTTCGCTTTTAGTGTTCCATGCCATTTCTAATAATTGCCTTGTTCGTTCTTTATTGCTCTTCATGCTTAGCTCCTGAATATTAATTTATGAAATGATTTTACTGTGTGTCCCATTGCCCGCCGCTGTCTGCTGGAGTCGATCCGCCCGAAGCCGTGCCGCCGTCGTTTTTCATGCCGCCAAGGCTTGAGCTTGAAGAAGAGTCATCATTGCCGCCGCCGCTCCCGGTGTAATACTGATTGCCGAAGCTTGTAAGAGCGACTTTGCCGCCCCAGATCTTTCCCCATTGACGGGTGAGGTCAGCAACTTCGAAAGGCTCGGCCCATAGATAAACCGCGTTAGCTTTTCTAAGTTCTTCGGCTATGTAAGGGACAGAGCGCTGTAAAGCCTGCCAGGTATATTCGCCGGGCATGGGTGTAAAATTTCTCCAGCGGTTGCCGAGCCATACCCAAGCGCTTATGCCTTTAGCTTGCCAAGCTATTATAGTGCTTATATTATTCGAGTCTATCTTCAGCCAGCCAAGCCTGTTGCACGGAAAATTTTTGACCTTCAGGAATTCCGGGTCATTAATATAGCGGCCGTAGCTCCAAGTCGCCGCAATTGGTGTCAGCCCGGGAACGTTAGAAGGAATTACAGACCCAACGAGCAAATTTGTCGGCCTCATTGCGCCGTTAGTTTCGAGCTTGCCGTAGACCCAGCGGTCTTGGGCAATCTGTGCAACCGGGAAGCCGTCGAATGTAGCGTACCATCCCGCCGGTAAATTTCTTGGCTTCCAGATCTCGAAGTTCATTGCGTAAGCTTTTTGATACGCCGACATTACGACTCCGGAATAAGACCTTGTGCCGTACATGACAGCATCGCCCGGCCTAAGCTCTAAACGTTCAGCGGCTTGGACAAAATTTATAAAGCTCAAAGACAACGCCATGAAGATATAAAAAATTTTTAGCTTGAGATTGATTTTTATTATGCGTGACAAAATTATTCACCTTGATATTGTTTTTCCGTAATTATAGCAAGCAATAAAAAAAATTCCCCGCCTCTTAACAACGGGGAAGATTTTTTATAACTTTTGAGAAAGGAGATAGTTTAAAGGTATTTTGTTAATGAAGTTGCTTTCTCTTGAAAGCAGCGACAGCTAAGACCACCAAGGCTGTCACGCTCAAAGAATTGCATCCGCCTCCGGAGCTTCCTGGGCCGTTTGAATCGGACGAAGAGTCATCGCTTGAGCTTGTGGCCATAGCGACAACGGGCGTATAAGTTTTATTAGCTTCGAGATATGTTGCTACGTTGACATCTTTATTTGCCGGGACGGTGTCAATTACTTCTCCGCTTGAATTAATGAAGACGGCGTTTTCTCCTTCGTCCGTTATCGAACTTGCCGCAACGCTTGCGCTTGCTGTCACGTCACTTGAAACGAACAGGTGCATGATTAATTTTCTTCCGGCTATCAAGTCCGCGCTTGAAAGGGCCATGTAATAAATTCCGGCTTCAGTCACTCTCAAAGGTTCAAGGATTAAAGCTTGGTCTTCGCTCGCTGTGAGTCTGCTTTTAATATCGCTTGAAGAAATTACTTGAGCAGCAAGCTTCGCGCTGTCCGGCAAAATTTTTAACTCACCGGAGACTCCCGCTGGCAAGGTCTTCCCCTTGGCAGTAAGGGCGCTTGAAATTTTACCTGCAACGTTCTGAATGACCGCAGAATTTTTCACGGCCTCCTGCAATGCGGCGCTGGGAGTTTGAAATTTAGATTCTTTGACTGTTGCCGAGCCTCCCTGATCCGGCGAAACCGGAGGAACATAAGGCGGAACGTCCGGAGATTTTTTTTCGGGGGCTGTAAGCGAAGCGATATACATTGTGACTTTAATATGATTGTCGCTTGCGCCGTCATTGATTAGATATTGATTGCCTTCCGAAGAGATAAAGTAAGCTCCTTCCGTGAACGTTCCCAAGGCTGAGTCTGTCGCCATGCCTCCATAAACAAAAGTGACTGTTTCTGTGTCTTCGTCAAGGATAGCTCCGCAAGATACGAGCTTGCTGATATCGCGTGACGTTCCGTCCGGCATTAAATGCACGACTTGAAGCCCGAGGCTTTCAAAATCAGAAATCAATCTGTAATCGCCTTCGGAGGTATTGTAAACGGTGAGGGCTTTGATCTTGTCAAAAGTTCCTGCGGGCATGTCGTCCGAGCTTACGTTAGCGGCGAAGCTGAAGCCTATAAGCCCCGTATAGTCTTCGGGGACTCCGCTCAAGGCAATATCAAACGAGAAGCCTGAGTTTTTAATTTCCCATGTTCCGTCGTTGTAAATGTCTGCAGAGCCGTTCGACTTGTCAGCGTAGACGGAAGCGTTAGCGAATTTGTAAGTGTCAATAGTCTTATCGACCGAGGAGCTTGCTCCGTAAGCCGTCAACAGGAAATTAATTACGGCGCTGTCGCCTTCGGGCATGACTTTATCATTCACGAAATCCGTGAAGAGTTTTATTCTTACTCTTGTATCGTTGCTTGCATTGCCGGAGAACGTCGCAGTATAAACCGTATCTGCTGAAAGAACGTCATTGCTGATCGTTAAGATGTTGCTTTCAAAAGTTGACTGGCTGAGAGTCACGCCGGCCCTTCCCCGTCCGCCGCCTGCGGTGACAGTTGCTGTGTAATCATTCGTTACGGTGGAGCCGTCAGTAGCAGTGAAGGCTATCTCAACAGGGAATTGAGTCCCGGTCACTACATAGCCGCCTTCAGGTTCAACGGTACGGGCTAAGACTTGATGAGGGATTGCTACGTCACAGCTTACGACTAAGTCATCGCTGTTCTTAATAATGTAAGTTATTTTTTTAATTGTCTGTCCCGGAAGGTCAGCGGTGTAAGTTGAGTCTCTTACAACTCCGTGAGACTCCATGAAGCCCGGAGCGACCACGAAGGCAATATCTCTGGCTGTGCTGTACCAGATATTATTATTAAATCTCAGGCCGTATTTATCGCCGCTTGCAGTTTCAAGAATTGCTCCTAAATAATTTGCTCTGTTGTCGGCGCTTGCGATGTAAGGAATTATATCGCCGCTGACTTGGAGCTGATAATCTCCCCAAGTTGCCGCAACGCCTGTGCTGATTGTTACATCGGCTGAAATTTCTTTTGAGGTCGTTACCATTGCCCCGAAGCTTCCGTCGGAGTTCACGTCTTTATATTCCGTGAAGGCTTCTTCGCTGAAAGTGTAGCGTGAGT
>JAFSSV010000193.1 GCA_017450825.1 Synergistaceae bacterium | reverse complement strand
GAGCCTCCCTCGGGGGAGGGGAACCGCCTGCGGTGGTGGGGGTTATTTCTAAAAATTTTTTGTTAAGACTCAACCCCTCCGGCCCTTAGGGCCACCTTCCCTTTCAGGGGAGACAAGGGGGTAAACTTTTTTAATTTATTTAAGGAGTGAAAAAATTTTGATAGAGTACAAATTAAAATACGGCTGCAACCCTGACAGATCGCCCGCAAAAATTTTCATGCGCAACGGGCAAAATCTTCCGATCGAAATTCTTAACGGCCGCCCGGGTTATATAAATTTTCTTGACGCTCTTAACTCTTGGCAATTAGTCCGCGAGCTTAGAAAAAATTTAAACCTCCCAGCCGCCGCGTCATTCAAGCACGTTAGCCCCGCCGGAGCTGCGTTGGGCTTAGCACTAACTGAAGCCGAAAAAAAATTATTTTCTGTTGCGCCTGAACTGGAAATAAATTCTTCGCCGCTTGCCTGCGCCTATGCACGAGCAAGAGGAACGGACAGGCTTTCCTCTTTCGGGGACTGGATAGCCCTTAGCGACACCTGCGACTCTGTTACAGCAAAGTTCATTCAGCACGAAGTATCAGACGGAGTAATCGCGCCTGATTATTCGCCCGAAGCTCTGGAAATTTTAAAAGGCAAGCGCAAGGGAAATTACGCCGTCGTAAAAATTGATCCGGCCTACGAGCCTTCACAAAACGAAACCCGTGACGTTTTCGGAATAACTTTTGAACAGGCCGCAAGCTCCGCGCCGGTCATTGAGCCTGAAAAATTTAATTCGCCCGTCACTGTTCAAAAAAATTTTCCCGCCGAAGCCAGAAGGGATTTAATCCTTGCCCTGATAACTTTAAAATATACTCAATCAAATTCAGTTTGCTGCACAAAGAACGGCCAGACTTTAGGAGTCGGAGCCGGACAGCAGTCAAGACTCCATTGCGTAAAGCTCGCTTGTGATAAAGCAGACCTAAGAGTCCTCCGTGAACACCCTAAGACTCAAGCCCTTAACTTTAAGCCCGAACTTGGACGGCCCGAACGCGACAACGCTATAAATATTTTCTTGACGGCCGACGAAGAAGATTTTTCTTGGCAAAATTATTTCACAAGCAAGCCCGAAAAAATTTCAGCCGCCGAACGCAAAGAATGGTTAGCGAATAATAAAGGCGTGTCGCTCGGAAGTGACGCTTTCTTCCCGTTCCCGGATAATATCGAACGAGCTGCTAAAAGCGGCGTGAGTTATATCGCTCAGCCCGGCGGTTCGATACGCGACGATCTCGTAATCAAAGCCTGCGACGAAAAAAATATCGCAATGGTAATGACAGGTACAAGACTCTTTCATCATTAAAAGCATTTTTAAAAAGAGAAAGGACAAAAATTTTTTATGAACGTAATCTTAATCGGCGGCGGCGGACGCGAACACGTCATAGCTAAATACGTTGCTAAAAATCCAAAGGTCGAAAATTTTTACGCGCTCCCCGGCAATGGAGGCATAGCACAATTCGCTGAATGCGTGAAAATTTCTGCTGAAGATATTGACGGCATAATAAACTTCGCAAAGAATAACGCTATAGATTTTGCTATCGTTGCTCCTGATGATCCACTTGCGCTCGGAGCTGTCGACAGGCTTGAGGCTATCGGCGTTAAATGTTTCGGGCCTTCTCAAGCCGCCGCTAAAATCGAAAGCAGCAAAATTTTTGCAAAAGAATTAATGACCAAGTACGGCATTCCTACGGCTAAGTATAAAATTTTTTCGCGCATTGATGACGCGCTTTCCTACGTTGCTACTTCCGATTGCCCGATAGTAATCAAAGCTGACGGACTCGCAAAGGGAAAGGGCGTTACTGTCGCCGAAAATTTTAAACAGGCCCGAGAAGCCGTAATGTCCTGCATGAAAGAAAAAACTTTCGGCAAGAGCGGCGAAAGAATTTTAATCGAAGAATATTTACGCGGCCCGGAAGTTACGGTCTTGGCCTTCACGGACGGAAAAACTATCGTGCCTATGATCTCTTCAATGGATCACAAGCGGGCTTATGACGGCAACAAAGGCCCCAACACCGGCGGCATGGGAGTCGTAGCTCCGAACTTTTATTATTCTCAAGAGATTTCGGACGAGTGCATGAAAAAAATTTTCGTCCCGACCATCAACGCCCTTAACTCCGAGGGAATAAAATTCAAAGGCTGTTTATATTTTGGGCTAATGCTAACGGCTGAAGGCCCGAAGGTAATCGAATATAATTGCCGGTTCGGAGATCCTGAAGCTGAAGCCGTGCTGCCGCTGCTTGAAGGCGATCTCTTTGAAATCATGCTGGCCGTTCAAGAAGAAAGGCTAGAAGAAATTAATTTTAAATTTAAGAATGCCGCGTCATGCTGTGTAGTGCTTGCCTCCGGAGGTTATCCGGGCGCTTGCTTGACGGGTTATGAAATTGATTTCGGAGGCGCTGAAAAAATTCCCGGCGTTGAGATCTTCCATGCCGGAACAAAGCGCGAAGGCAATAAAATTTTTACATCTGGCGGAAGAGTCTTAGCAGTAACGGCTGTGGGCGATGACGCTAAGAGCGCTCGTGAGAAAGCTTACGAGGCCGTTGAAAAAATTAAATTTGAGAACATGCGCTATCGAACAGACATAGGCCAAGCTATGTAAAAAACGTTGGCCCTTCGGGGTCAATTTTTTTATTTAATAATAACCCCCTCCGACCCTTCAGGCCACCTCCCCAAGGGGAGGCTTTGTGTAGCAGGAATCTTAGCCTCCCCCGGGGGAGGGGAACCGCTTGCGGTGGTGGGGGTCTTTAAAGAGGGCCAGCTTGCTGTTCGCCATCGGGTTATCTTTTTAAAAAATTTTTTCTAACCACAACCCCCTCCGCTTCACTTCGTTCAGCACCTCCCCAAGGGGAGGCAAGAGCGTAGAATAAAAGAAATTTTTTTAAGGAGGAGAAAGAAAATTTTTCATGAGCTTCAGAGATTTCAAACGACAGCTCGGACTCTTAACAAGCCGTCATAAAAATTTACACGCCCTCGCAAGAAAAATAAATCTTGCCGTCTTTCACTGGGAGAAAAGACAGCAAGAAAAAAATTTTGGCCCGCTCAATCCGTCTTTAAGATTTTTTTTAATTCGCAGCGAAGGCACGGACGAGGGCTTAATGTCTTTATATATTGGAAGGCTCCGGGAAATTTACTGGAGCTTTCAAAATAATTTTGTCCCGTTTGTAGACTGGAAGAACTACAGGACTCAATACAATATAGATTCCCCCGTCTATGGCTCGCTGAACGCATGGGAATATTATTTTGAACAGCCTTCTAACTTTTCGCTTGAAGAAATTTATCAAAGCCGCCGCGTGAAATTATCGGGTTGGAAATTTTTTGAGCGCCCTCAAGAATTTTTT
The DNA here is from genome assembly GCA_017450825.1 of Synergistaceae bacterium. Taxonomy (GTDB): domain Bacteria; phylum Synergistota; class Synergistia; order Synergistales; family Aminobacteriaceae; genus JAFUXM01. The sequence goes on along the minus strand of JAFSSV010000193.1, from coordinate 2,669 downwards.
ATAAGCGATGAAATTCTTTATGAAATGACTCAGCGAGTTCCAGTGAAAAAATATATCCGTGAGATCGCTGACGAGAAAATAAAATCTAACGGGATTAATAATATGATCGGGCTGCTCGTCAGGGGAACAGACTATGTAAAAATAAAACCCGCCGGTCATGCTGTCGCCCCTACACCGGAGCAGGCCGCCGAAAAGCTCGATGAATTTCTTTTGAAGTACGGCGCAAGAAAAATTTTCTTAGCAACTGAAGACGAAAATATTTATAAATTTTTTCTTGATAAGTACGGCGATTTAATTTATACGAGCGATAAGAATCTAATCAAAAATTATTCCGGGCATGACTACGTAGCCAATGAGATAAACTCAAAGAATATGTATCAGTTCGGGCTTGATTATCTTGTCAAAATGATATGCCTTTCTGAATGCAAATTCTTAATCACTTCCAAGACAGCCGGATCAGAATTCGCACGGATTTTAAATCACGGGCGCTATCTTGAAAAATATATTTTTGATCTAGGCGTTTACTAAAAAATTTTTTTTAACTACAACCCCCTCCGGCTTTGCTTCGTAGCCTTCGGCGTGCTACGCGACCAGCCACCTCCCCTTCTTTTAATCACAACCCCTCCGGCCTTTCAGGCCACCTCCCCAAGGGGAGGCTTTGTGTAAAAAATTTGTCACGCATATGTCACGCGTGACAGAAGCGTGACAGAAAAAAATTTTTTCACTCTACCTTCTCCGGCCTTTCCTTTCAGTTATAATCATTCGGTCAAACAAAAATTTTTTTCCCAAGGAGAATTTTTTATGAAAGTCCAAAGACTTTACACAGAACGCAAAGACCCCGAAAATTTTGAGGCGCTTTCTCTTTTGAATGAGCTTAAAAATCTTCCGGGCAATGAAAATCTTTCAGGCGTTAGAATTTTTAACCGCTACGATATTCAGGGCCTTAGTCATGAAATGCTGGAGGCTTGCAAGTTTTTAATTTTCTCGGAGCCTTTCACAGATAATATTTTTAACTCGCTCCCTAACGACTCGGCACAAGCAAAAATCTTGGCCGTAGAGTTCCTCCCCGGACAATACGATCAACGCGCCGACTCCGCTGAACAATGCGCGATGTTATTGCTGGGCTTCAGACCCGTCGTGAAAAGCTCAAAGGTTTATATTTTTTACGGCGACATAAAAAATTTCGAGGCAATCAAAAAATTTTTAATCAACCCCGTCGAAGCCCGTGAGGCACAGCTTGCTGAATATGACTCGCTGGAAATTAATTACTCACGGCCCGAGGACGTTAAAACCATAAGCCGCGAAAAAATTTTAGAACTCAAAGGCCTCGCTATGAGCCGCGAAGATCTTGAATGCTGCAAAAAATATTTCGAGGCCGAAGGACGCGATCCAACTGAAACTGAAATCAAAGTCCTTGATACTTATTGGTCTGACCATTGCCGGCACACTACATTCTCTACTCATATAACTTCAACCGAAATTCATGACAAAAAAATTCATGAGGCCTTCGAAAATTATTTGGAGCTTAGAAAAAAATTAAATTACCCCGAAGGCAAACCCGTTACCCTCATGGACATCGCCACAATAGGCGCAAAATTTTTAAAAGCTCAAGGCAAGCTCCCCGACTTGATACCCTCAGAAGAAAATAACGCCTGCACCGTGAGAATTAATGCAAAAGTCAACGGGCATGACAAAAATTTTTTGCTCCTCTTCAAAAATGAAACTCACAACCACCCGACAGAAATTGAACCCTTCGGAGGCGCTGCTACTTGCATAGGCGGAGCAATAAGAGATCCTCTTTCAGGCCGGGCTTATGTCTATCAGGCTATGAGAGTCACGGGAGCGGCAAGCCCTTTTCAAGAAACTTGGCCGGGAAAATTATCACAGCGCGCAATTATCACGAAGGCCGCCGCAGGTTATAGCTCATACGGAAATCAGATCGGACTCCCTACAGGATTGGTCGAAGAAATTTATCACGAAGGCTACAGGGCTAAACGAATGGAAGTCGGCGCGGTAGTTGCCGCCGTTCCAGAAAAAAATGTAATAAGAGAAAAGCCAAAGGCCGGCGATTTAATTTTATTGCTCGGCGGAGGAACGGGCCGTGACGGAATCGGAGGCGCTACAGGTTCTTCAGTGTCGCATACTTCAAGCTCTATCGAAACATGCGGAGCTGAAGTCCAGAAGGGCAACGCTCCCGAAGAAAGAAAATTACAAAGGCTTTTCAGAAATCCCGATTTCACAAAATTAATTAAACGCTGTAACGACTTCGGAGCAGGAGGAGTAAGCGTAGCCGTAGGAGAATTAGCAGACGGGCTTGAAATAAATCTTGACGCTGTACCTTTAAAGTACGCAGGCTTAAACGGAACTGAAATCGCCGTGAGCGAGTCTCAGGAACGAATGGCAATCGTAATAGACTCAAAAGATCTTGAAAAAATTAAAGAGCTTGCCTTGAATGAAAGCGTACGCGCCGAAGTCATTGCACGCGTAAATGACTCAGGCCGAATGAAAATGTTCTGGCGGGGAAAAACTATCGTAGATCTCTCACGGGATTTTATTAACAGTAACGGCGCAGACAGAAATCAATGTATAATTAACAACATACAATGTATATTGAAAAAACAAAAAGCCCTTCCCTCTTGGCAAGAAATTCTTTCTGATTTAAACGTCTG
>JAFSSV010000023.1 GCA_017450825.1 Synergistaceae bacterium | reverse complement strand
TGACATCGCGGGGTGGAGCAGTTTGGAAGCTCGTCGGGCTCATAACCCGAAGGTCAAAGGTTCAAATCCTTTCCCCGCCACCAGATTTAAGGCGGTATAGCTCAGTTGGCTAGAGCACGCGGTTCATACCCGCGTTGTCCCCGGTTCGAATCCAGGTGCCGCCACCAAGACCTTTAAAAAACTTTAAAAATAAATTTCAGAAATCGCTAAGAACCTTTGAAAATTCAAGGGTTCTTTTATTTTTTTATAAAAATTTTTAAGTAGAGGAGTAGATATTTCAAAAAAAAGCGGAGGGTTTAGGCCCTCCGTTTTTTATGGTTTTTGTTATGAAGTTGTTAGCGTTTTCTTTTTTCTGTTGCAAAGCCAAGCAAGGCCAGCAAGCTCAACCCCGCAAGCCCTGTGCTGCAACCACCGCCCGAAGTTCCATGTTCTTCGTCATAAGCTGAAGAGGTCACGTTGACTTCGTTGGTTTTAATCTCTAAGCCGCCCGCATTAGCCAAAGCGTAGATCGTAAAATCTTTGCTGAGAGTCGCTAAAAGATCTTCAGAAAGAGTAAAGACTCCTTCGTCCGAAATTTCAACGCCTTCAAGTTCGTTATCATTAAGGAAGATTTTAACGTTAGAAACTTTTACGGCATTGCCGCTCTCATCAACCCATTGATCTACGGCAAATTTCAAAGCTCCTTCCGAAGTTCTTGTTACAGCGCCGGAAAGTTTTTTATCGTCGCTCAACATGAAAAGATCAGTATACTCCGGCCAAGCTCCGCCGGAATTCCGCGTGTTGTCTTGAGTCGTTTCAACAGTCGGAGCAGAACTTGAAGTCGTGTTGTTGTTCTGTTCGGTAGTTGCTTCGTCTTCTTTGGTAGGCTCTTCGGCCAAAATCGTTATTGAGAAAGGAATGCGGTCAGTAGTGCCGGCCTTGTTCTTGACCCGTAAAGTGAAGTCATAAACCCCGGCCCTCTTGGGCGTGCCGTAGATTCGGCCTTCTTTGGTGTTAAGCTTCAAGCCGCTGGGAAGAGAACCGCTCTTCTTCCATCTTAAAGGATCAGTGCCGCTGGCCTCAAGCTGAACATCATAAGAGACTCCGACAAAGCCGTCCGGTAAGCCTTGAGTTTCAATCGAAGGACGTTCGCCCACTACTTTTAACTTTAAAGTCTTTATAGTATAACCGATTTCGTTTTCTGCTTTGACTTTAAAGCGCAGTTTTCCAACTTCGGTAGGAATTCCAGTTATTGTTCCAGTCTGTGAATCAATTTCAAAGCCTTCGGGCCATTCACCTTCAGCAAGCCAAGTTATAGGCTGTGTGCCGTAAGCCTCAAGGGTGTGACTCCATTCCTGATCGACCGTAGCGTTATTAAGCTTAGTCGATGAGATCTTCGGTTTCTTTGCTGAGCCGTCTTCCGGAGCTCCGGCCATGTAAGACGAACTAGGCTTTAATGTAATCGAAAGATCTTTTTCAGCATAGCCTCCATGAGAACCCGTAACTCTGAGTCTAAAGTAGAATGTTCCCGTTCGGCTGCTTGAGCCTCTTACGTAAGTTTTAGCTCCGGACTGTACTAAACTCAACCCCGAAGGAAGAGCGCCGCTGACGATTGAAGGAGTATACGCCGAACTTCCGCCGTTCACTTGGACATAATCGCTATAGTAAATGTATTGCTTGCCGGTGAGGAACGTCCATCTTATTGACATGCTTGAGTCTTCAAAAGGAGTAGACTTGCCAGTTATCGTAACGGTAAAATCTTTGTAGTTATAACTGCCGTCGCTTCCATAAACAGTAATCCTGAAGTTATACGTTCCTGCCTTCGTGGGAGTACCTTTCAAGTAGATATATCTACCCGAACGCATAAACGTTAATCCATCGGGCCAATTTCCTGAATATGAAAAAGCTGACGGAGTCTTTTGGAAAGTGCACACCCAATCTGAATAATATTTGCCTACTTCACCTTCCCAAAACTTATAAAGTAACTGCAGATTGGGATCCAGCCAAGGATCTCTTCCTTTAACTGTAATCGTAAATTCCTTTACAGTTGTTGTGACAGGTAAGTGTTCAAAGTTAGAACACTGTATCTTGAAGGAATAAGTTCCGGATTGCGTGGGCTTTCCTGAAATCGTAGCGGTACGCCCGTCAGTATTGCCTGTGAACGTCAACCCCGGAGGAAGCGATTCTAGCGATCCTATAAGCTTCCATTTCATAGTTTTTTCTGTGCCGTCAGCGCGTATAGTCTGACTGTAAGAAGAATTTACAGTAGCACTAGAAAGGGTGCTTGAAGTTGTTATTACTGGCGGCTCATAAACCATGATATATCCCTGTTTTTGTGATGATCCTCCGGAGTTCTTCGCCGTTATAGTAAAAATATACCGCGTAGACCTACTCGAGTTTTTGCTTTGCGTTGTCGAAGGTATAGCACCGCTGATTACACCGGTAGTTTCGTTGATTGATAAACCACTTGGTAATGATGAAGCAGACCACGAGGTTACAGAGCCGTTTGCTTTACACTGGAAATTGATATTTTCTCCTGTTATAACTTGGTCCATTAGCACTTCAGTTATCTCGGGAGGATTGGGAAGTTCGGGCTCCTCGTTCTCTGGATAAATTACAAATCTTGGATAATAACCACTATTACGTAACGAAGCGTATGAATAAGTAGTCTCCTGAGTACCAATAGTTGCCTTCTTGCAAGCGGCACACTCCATACATACTTGAGTAGCTGTATATGAGCGCGTAACGCCGTTATAAGTTAGAGAAGCAGTAACTGTCCTTTTGTTCGAGCAATTATTTCTTGTGTAGTCTGGCGGGGTTTGCTGAATTACAGTTATCGAACTTCCAGTATTGGCGACTACCAACATGACATGGCTATATGTGTAAAGATAATCGCCCTTTTGAAGTTTCCTATAATCGGCGTCAGTATTAGTAGAGCATGTTGTGACGTAATTTTTCCAGCCTGACGCGTTCTCTATTCCGGTATCCGCATGAGTCGCTATGCTGATGCCAAGGCCTTGCCTCATACAATCCGTTACAAATGTCGCGCATGACATACCATACTTCATACTGACCCTTGAGCCGCCATACGAATATATATCTCCGATGGTAACCTTGTCTGAAGCTGATAAGGCTTTGTATGATGCGAATGGTGTTTCCTGTATGTTGCCATAGCCCAAAGTATACGGGATACCCCTAATTCTTCCGGTAGCTACGACAGGATTTGCTCCATCGAAATTAAGGCCATTATAACTTGATGGCGAGTACGCATTATAATACAGTAACACGTATTGATTGGCCGGAGTCTCCCATTCGTAATTGAGAACTTCATAGGCATATGATACGACTTTTTCACGCGGATTGCTTACAGGATTTACAGGGAATAATCCCTTATATTCATCTTCTGTTAACCAAGCAATTCTCCAAATACTTCCTACTGGATAAAGCACTTGGCACCAGCCGTTCTCCTTTGTAAGGAGGTATACAGAGTCTCCTGCATCAATTCCATAATAACTAACACGGGATTCTCCTCTGCGCTTTGCTAAACCATAAAAGCTGGCTGTTGCTCTGCGAGCATTGCCTGTTAATGTACCTGATACAAAAGTATCGCGAAGATTCATGTAAGCTTCGACACGGCTGCTTCCAACAGGATATTTTATACGAGCATAAGATATACCTCTGCTGTTGCGTCCAACACCGATAAGCCATACTTCGTCATCTTCTCCAGTCCATGCTGTTGAAGAAATGCGATTTGTTAAATCTGGATTGGAATATAGCCCGGTGTATCTACCAGATGTCAACGTAAAGACTTTTGCATAATTGCTTGTACTGAGCTGCAATAAGCCTGAATTGATCGTATTCGTTGCTTCAGAGGCTCCGGCTATTGCCGCTACGATAAACATCACAAGAGCTAAAAGCCCTATGATTTTTTTATTTCTCATAAAAAATTCTCCTTTCTTATTTAAAAGGCAAAAAAGAATCTCGAAAAGTCACATTGCGCCGGTAAAATTTTTAAGGAGGTTTTTCCTCGCGCCGGGCCCGCGAACGGAACCGGACAGAAAATAATGCGACGCGCATTTTATTTGCGCCTCACTAAAAATAATCCAAGGGCAAGAATAATCCCAACACCCGAATTACAACCGCCTCCACTGTTGCTTAACGGATTATCCCCTGTGCCGTTTTCTGAACTTGAATTAACCCGGAGCGTAATAATTTTTTCTGTGACTCCTACGTCATTGAAGGCCGTTAAGTTTATGCTGAATTCTCCGGTGCGTGAAGGCTGCCCGCTCAAAATTCCCTTGCGGCTCAAGGCTAGACCTTCGGGAATATTTCCGCTCCTCCATTCGATCTCTTGAGTGCCGGAAGATTCAAGCGTGAAGTTATATGCCTGTCCTACGGTAGCGTCAGGAAGTGCCGCCGTCAAAATTTGCGGCTTGGTTTCAGTGCTTGCCCGGGCAACGGTGAAAACTTTTATACACGCGTTATAAGGCCCGTTTGCGACGTTGGCTCCGTCAATCCAGACCGAAGGCACCGGCTCACCGGCCGCAAAGAAACTTTCGCCAGATGTAACTGTAACGCTTGCATATTGATCTAAACTTGCTTCGACTCCGGTCGGGAATGAATAACCAGAGCTTAAAGTTAATTTCACAATGACTGAAAAATAATCGCCGTCATAAAGCTTTATCGCCTCCGGAAGATCAATAGTATGATAGCCGGCATAAGAAATAGTGCCGCTTGTTAAAGGCGTTTCAGCTTCGCCGGGATCGGTCGGAGAATTTTTCCCGAAGTTGTTGACGAAAATTTTATAGCTCGCGTTGTTGTCTGTAGTGTGAAAGGCAACACGGATTAAATTTTCGTTGCGGCTTGACTTGAAAATATTTGCGGCCCACTTTGAAGTAATATTCATTGTCCGGCCGTTAGGGGCGTGATCCTGAACTTGAAGATCTTGATTTTCGGATTGTACATCTTTCTGCTTGGCCGGATCCTCACGGATAATAAATACGCTTGCGTCTGACAAGGGATTATTATTGCTTGTATCCATGTGAGCATACGACAGCCAGAAATATCCGCCGTTGTTGTTCCAGTCTTCGCCGTAAGAATTTCTGACGAGCCATGCCCCTTTACGCGGCGGAGTCGTTGCAAAATTTTCAACCGCGTAATCATCATCCCACCCAGCTAAAAGCACAGCATGTTTATAAATAGGATTAGCCTGTGTCGTATAGAAAGCAGTCTTGCTTGAATTAAAAGCACTATCTAAAGCCATGAATGTAAAGTAAACTGCTCCGTGTTCCATGATAGCGCGCTTAATGAGCTTGATATTATCGTCTGTAATATATCCGAAATCGTTTCGCTCTTTGAAAGTTATCCGGAGTCCTTTAAAATCTCCTGCTCCTTTTCCGTTTAAGAAGCTTTGAATTTTTGAATCCGAAGTACTGTTTTCTGTTCCGGCTACGGTGTAAGGCATTTCAGTTTCTTCTACGGGAGATAAGGTCACTTTGTTCAAGAAAGCTTCGGCTCTGTCAGCGTTGCCCGTTTGATCAAGGACAGGCGTTCCGGTTTTAATCTTATAATCCATGCTTGGATCTTTATAAGTAAACCAAGCCAAATGAAGTTCGGAAAGATCCGGCGAAGTTCCAAGCGACGTAAATTTTTGAGCAAAATAATCCGCCTCTATTGCCCCTAGAGAAGCGAATGCCCAGCAAGTGCTGTAAGTTCCCTGATTTCTTACAGAAGGAAGGCCGGTTGTTAAGCGCGAGTCGTATGAAGTCGGAAGGTCATTGCTTACTGTTACAGCCGGAGGATTATCGGCCAAGTGTGAATTATCTATCGGGCCAGGGAGCAATCCGCTTTCGCTTTCATAAGCACTCGGATTTTTTTGCCATGCTGTGAAAGTTGAATCGGCCGAAGCGGCTCTGATTTCTTCCTGTTCCAGATCCCATTCGCAAATAAATCCGCGTTTTGTGCTTGCAGCTTGCGGCACATCGTCCCATGTTCCAAGGGTATAATTATCTTGAACGCCGTAGATCTGCAAATAATTTCCGTCCCCGTCAGCTTGACCTCCGGAAAAATTTGCGTACTGCTTTTCAAAAACTTCTTGAGTAATCCATTCCCACCATCCGGACTCGTTGGCCTTGGCCCCAATCCAATAAGACTCACAGTCGGCCGAAGAATTCTTTATTACATTCTCGATATAATTTTGTTCAGCGTCGCTTGTAATTGTGAGAAGATGACCGCCGAGGCGTTCGCAGCGCGCTTTAGCATCATCCCATGTTAAATCGTCGCTGTAGATTCTATAGCGGTGCCTGTTCCAATTATAAACCTTAGTAACTATATAGTCCGGTACTGTATAATCATCATAGCCCATTGAAGCTGCAGAATCAGATCCGATTTGCGAATAAGCATCCGGCCAAATATTTCCGGAAAGATTAGACTGCACTTCAGTAGTAGCGCCTCCAACGATTCCGCCTGCTGTAGCACCGTAAAGAGTTACGTTCAGAGTTACGCCCGTTGAGACGCAATTTCTAACGTAGCCGCCGTGCATTAAGCCTATAATGCCGCCGGCATACGTAACGCCTGTCATCTCACTTCCGGAATTTGTTGTACAGCCTTCGACAGTTCCATCCATTAATTCAGAGACAATTCCTCCGGCGGAATGTGTAGCAGATATAACCTTCCCGCTAAACGAACAGTTTTTAATATCCCCGCTCGTCATAAAATCGACAAAACCGCCAGCCCACCGTTCTTTAGATTCGACTGTGCCGTTAAAGCTGCAGTTTTCAATAGTGCCGCCGCTTATTCTCCATGCAAAACCTCCGGCCCAGCGTCCTTTTACAGAACCTTCAATATTTAAATTTTTAACGCTTGCGCTTGAATCTATTACTTCAAAAAATCCAACATAATAAGAATCAGAACTTATATTAAGTTTGATCTTATGCCCTTGACCGTCGAACAGCCCTTGGAATGCTATTCCCTCCCAATTTGTCTCGGACGTTATATCAATATCAGCATTCAGCTTGTAATATTTATCAGCCGACTCATCACCATAATTCACTCTATCTCTCATGAGCATTAAATCTTCGGACGTATTGATAATATAAGCCGTAGCCCATGAGTCGCCGTTGTTATCGTCATAATATGCCGCCCGTGCGTCATACGTGCCTGACAGCAAGACAGCGAGCGCTATTAACAAAAAAATTTTTTTCATGCTCATAAAAGTTTTTTCCTTCTTAAATATCATTTTTTTAAAGCAACCCCTCCGGCCTTGGGCACCTTCCTTTTTTAAAAGCAACCCCTCCGCCTTCACTTCGTTCAGGCACCTCCCCTTACTTTTAAATTTAACCCCTCCGCCTCCTGTCAGTCGGCACCTCCCCTTTCAGGGGAGGCAAGGAACGTAGCCGGAATAGAAGGACTCCTTGCGCCCCCTGTTAAGGGGGGAGGGCCGCTTGCGGCGGGGGGATTCCTTACCACAACCC
>JAFSSV010000192.1 GCA_017450825.1 Synergistaceae bacterium | reverse complement strand
GTTCGGGAAAAAAGATGTTCCAGTTAAGAGCAAAGTCGCGAATTTTTCAGATTATGATGTAATCTTTCTCGGCTTTCCGATTTGGTACGGCGGCGCTCCGAACGTCGTCAATACTTTCTGTAAAGATTACAACTGGACGGGCAAAAAAGTTTTTATTTTTGCTACGTCAATCAGCAGCGGCATAGGCAAGACCGCCGAGAAATTAGCGCCATATGTCTCTGGAGCAAAGATAGCCGGCGCTAAGCTCGTGAAAAATTCTCAAGAACTTGAGAATGCGTTTGCCAATGATTTGAATTAAATGGCTAAACTCGTTCTGTATATTCATGGTCAAGGCGGCAAAGCTAGCGAAGCCGAACACTATACAACGCTCTTTCCAGATTATGAAATTACCGGCTTGAATTACAAGGCTGAAAATCCATGGGAAGCAAAAGAAGAATTTCCGCTGCTCGTTAAGCCTTTGTGTCAAAAATTTGAGTCTGTAATTCTAATCGCGAATAGCATAGGGGCATTCTATGCTTTACATGCTTTGTCGAATATTAATTTTGAACGGGCCTTTTTAATTTCTCCGATTGTCGATATGGAAAGGCTTATTCTGAACATGATGGCACGAGCCGGAGTTACTGAATCAGACTTGCAAGATAAGAAAGAAATTGCCACAAACTTCGGAGAAATTTTATCTTGGGATTATCTTCAGTATATAAGAAAATATCCTTTAAATACTGTGAACTGGAAGACACCGACAGAAATTTTATACGGAGAAAATGATAACTTGACTTCGTACGCAACTATTAACGATTTCGCAAAGCGCCTGAACGCAGGCTTAACTGTCATGAAAAACGGCGAACATTATTTTCATACAGACGAGCAAATGAAATTTCTTGACTCATGGATTAGAAAATTTGAAGATACGTTATAATTTTTAATGTGTTGAAATTTAATTTGTATTTGAAAATTTTACAAAGGAGAACGCTTTTTGAATAAGGCATTAAGTTTAAAAAAGATTGCGGCATAACCGGGAGGTTTGCTGCGATCTGCGAGCCTCCCAAAAGTTTTTTAAGATTTTTACTTTGAAGGAGGACTTTATTCCCATGAACAGGGAGAACAAGAAAAAATCATTCGAGAAAAATTATTACAGGACTCACGCCTGTAAAGAAGTTTTTGTCTGTAAGGTCTGTGATCGAATGGTCGTACCTGCGGGAGCTGGAACTGAACACAGAAATCATTGTCCTTATTGCCTGTCAAGTCAGCACTTGGATAACGAACCCGGTGACCGTTCAGCGGACTGCGGCGGTGTAATGGATCCTATAGCTGTCTGGGTACGCAAGAACGGCGAATGGGCCATTATTCACCGCTGTAGAATATGCGGCGCTTTAAGCTCAAATAGAATTGCCGCTGATGACAATCCTGTGAAGTTAATGTCGCTGGCTATGAAGCCAGTGTCCTCGCCTCCGTTCCCTCTGGAACATATCGAAGAATTAACACGCCTTATGTACGGAGATTAAGCAAGGCCGGAGGGGTTTTTATAAATAATTAAAACTCTTCCGGTTTAGTCCGATAAATTGTGTAGCAGAAAAGGTCGCTCCTTTCATGAGGAGCGTGGATTGAAAGAAATTAACAGACAAGCTAACGAATAAAAAAGGCCTTTCAAATTCTAAGCACATCATCCTATTTTTTACGGGGGTTTATTCTATGATAAACAGCAACGCGCAGTTAAAATACCAAGCTACAAGAATCTCCACAGCAACAAAAGAACAGCTCTTATTAATTACCTATGATATAGGTATCAAAGCATGCAACACCGCGATAAATGCAATGACAGCAAAAAATGCCCAGGCGCCGGATTTCGATCTTGCTAATCGTGAGATAATACGCGCTCAAGAAGTTATCAGAGAACTCATGGTTACTCTTAACCGTGACAAGGGCGGCGATATGGCCGACAAATTAATGCAGCTTTACGAGTACATGTATCAGCTCCTCGTCGACGCAAACATGAAAAAAGAACCCGATAATATTAAAGTCGTCAAGGGAATGCTCGAAGAGTTAAAACAAACTTGGGAGTCCGCCCTCATGAAATTGCTCGAAGATTATCAGGCTTCTCACCCCGAAGACAGAGATCTTCAAAACGCAATGGCGGAAATCAACGGCCAAAAGCCCACCGCAACACCAACCCCTAAAGCTCCGGGAGTAGTGAACAATGCAAACGCAAAAGCCAGAAGCTTCACAATGGCAGGATAAAAAAATTTTAGATAAGTCTAAAGAATTAATCACACGCGAAATAAAATTATGCAAGACTCTAAGGGCAATGATCTCAAGAGAACTTGAGGCCATTGTCCTTAATGGTGACATGGACGAGTTATTAAGCGTCCTTGAGAAGAAAAGCGAAATTATTTCCCAGCTTCAATTATTGGCCGATGGTTGGCGCGATCTCTTAGCTAACCCGGTCATTAATAATTTTTCAGGCTCCGGAAATTTTAGAACGCATTTACTTGAACTTTATCCGGACGACTCGGAGCTTGGCGATCTGATTCAAGAAAGCCAGGACTTAGCTACAAGCATAGTACAAGCCGAAGACGAAGCAGTCGAAGAGCTTGAAAAATATCGCGCCGGACTCCGGTCGCAAATGGCTACACGCGCAAGAGGAAAAAATGCCGCGGCAAGTTACGCAAGAATGGGAGGATCAATTATATAGAATGAAGAAACTTGCGCCGATTTTTTTAGCGCTGATTATTTTTTTTGTAAGCCCGTTTAGCAGCGCCGCCGAAAATTCTGATCCAGATCTAAAAAAAGAAAGACAAATAGGAGAAAAAGCCGTCGCTGAAATCGAAAAGCAATGGCCTTTGACTTCAGACCCGGCAATAATCTCAAAGCTTGAAGTAATCCTGCACCGCCTTGAGCCTTACATGGAACGCCGGATAAAATGGGAAGTAAGACTCGTTAAAGCCGAAGCCCTTAACGCATTCTGTCTGCCGGGGGGCTTTATTTTTTTTACTACCGGAATGATCGAAGCGCTTGACACTGATTCAGAACTGGCCGCAGTAATGGCGCATGAAATGATCCACGCCGACAGAAAACACGGCCTCCGCATGGCCGCCGACGCTAATAAAATTAATCTCGCTACGTTGGCCGTAATGCTCTTGAGCGGAGGATCAGCAGCGCCGATTATTCTTGCTCAGGTCGCTAACGTTGCTATTACGAGCGCTTACACTCTTGAACTTGAAAAAGAAGCCGACAAGTTGGGACTCGAAGCGTTAATAAAGTCCGGTTATTCTCCTACTGGAATGATAACTTTGTTTGAAAGATTCATGGCCGAAGAGTACAGACAGCCTATAATCGAATACGGAATATACATGAACCACCCCGGCACAAAAGACAGACTGAACTCGGCCGTAAAAATTCTTCATGACAGAAAAATTCCGATTGAACGCAAGTACCCTTTAGGACTCTTGCGGACTGATATACAAGAAAGCTCAAACGAAATAAAAATTACTGTGGACGGCCAAGCCGTCTTGACGGGCAAGAAGACCGCTCCGAATAGACTGGCTTTCAAAAAAATCCGCCAAGCCTTAGATAAAAATTTACAGCTTGAGCTTGCTCCTTATGAGCTTCACGTTATGAACGATGCCTTTTATATTGGGAATAATTTAATTCTTAGCAAGACCTTGGACGTTACAGACCCTAAAGAGTTTCGCACGAATTTATTGAAGTCCATCAACTCCGCCCGCGCTAAACACCCTACGTCGAAATTTTTTAAGTAAAAGAATTTTTTATTAAGGAGAAAAAATTTTATGTATTGGGATTTTTTTCAAGGCCAAGTGCTTGGCATGAAGTGGCTTAATATTTTAACGGGCGAAGCGCTTGAGGCGTTAGGGATAGATCTTGCCTCAAGGCTTGGAGGAAGCCTGCACTTTTTTATTTATGACGTTATCAAGATAACGCTCCTGCTATGTGTTGTAATTTTTTTTATGTCGTTCGCTCAAAGTTATTTCCCGCCAGAACGAAGCAAAAAAATTCTAAGCCGTTTCAAGGGGCTCGGGGGAAATATTATAGGCGCGCTGCTTGGAGCTATGACTCCTTTCTGTGCCTGTTCGTCCATTCCGATTTTCATGGGCTTCACAAGCGCGGGCTTGCCTTTGGGATTCACTTTTTCTTTTTTAATTTCGTCGCCAATGATAAACCCCGGGAGTCTTGTTTTATTAATGAGTATCTTCGGAGCTAAGATTGCCTTTGCTTATGTTTTAATCGGCTTGGCCGTGGCAATAATCGGCGGAATAATAATCGAGAAGCTTCGCATGGAAAAATATATCGAAGAATTTTCCGCCGGTGTCAAGCTTGAAGACTCCGACATGACTCTAAAAGAGCGCTTGAAATATTCTTGTGAAGAAGTCGCCGCAACTTTTAAATTTGTCTTTAAATATATTTTAATCGGCGTTGGGATTGGGGCATTGATTCATAACTGGATCCCCAAAGAATTTATCGAGACTATACTTGGCAATAAAAATCCCTTCGGAGTAATTCTTGCTGCGGCCGTAGGGATTCCTGTTTATGCTGACATCTTCGGAACGATTCCAATAGCCGAGGCTTTGCTGGCTAAAGGCGCAATGCTCGGAACTGTTCTAAGCTTCATGATGGCCGTTACGGATTTAAGCCTGCCTTCGCTGATAATGCTTCGGAAAGTCATAAAGCCTCGTTTACTCGGAACGTTTATAGCTGTCTGTACGGTTGGAATAATTTTGACGGGGTATTTGTTTAATCTGCTGTCGTATATTTTTATTTAGTGGCGACCCCGGGGCGACTTGAACGCCCGGCCTACTGCTTAGGAGGCAGTCGCTCTATCCACTGAGCTACGGGGCCGCAATGCAGGAAAATATAGCAATCTTTATATTTTTTGTCAAATAACTGTTATAATCTTTCCCGTAAAAAATTTCTGACGGGGAAGATTTTTTTTAATCTGACTCAAAAGTTAAGGGGGAAAAATTTTTTTATGTCCATTCCATATAACCCGGCCTCGTTAAAGGCCGAAGAGTTTATCAATCATGACGAAATCCTTGACACTTTAATTTATGCCGAAGCTCATAAGAATGATCTTGAACTTATCAATTCGCTTTTAGAGAAAGCCCGGCCCAAGCAAAATGAAAAAGGCTGTACCTGTTCGGGGCTTACTCATAGGGAAGCTTCGGTCTTGCTTGCCTGTGAAGATCCCGAGATCATTCAAAAGATTTATGACGTTGCCGAAGAAATCAAGCTTGCTTTCTACGGGAATCGAATCGTTTTGTTCGCGCCGCTCTACCTGTCGAACTATTGCATTAACGGCTGCCTCTATTGCCCGTACCACACGAAGAACAAGACTATAAAGCGCAAGAAATTAACTCAAGAAGAAATCAAAGCCGAAGTTATCGCCTTGCAGGATATGGGACACAAGCGCCTCGCAATCGAAGCCGGCGAAGACCCTGTTAATAATCCGATTGAATATATTTTGGACAGCATTAAAACTATTTACAGCGTCCACCATAAGAACGGAGATATTCGCCGCGTCAATGTCAACATAGCCGCAACGACAGTTGAAAATTACCGCAAGCTCAAAGAAGCCGGAATAGGGACGTATATTTTATTCCAGGAGACTTATAACAAAAAGAGTTATGAATTCCTGCATCCGACCGGACCGAAGCATGATTACGCTTATCACACTGAAGCAATGGACCGCGCAATGGAGGGCGGAATTGACGATGTAGGACTCGGAGTTTTGTTCGGGCTTGAAGGCTATAAATATGAGTTCGCGGGACTCTTAATGCACGCCGAACATCTTGAGGCCGTTCACGGAGTCGGGCCTCATACTATCAGCGTTCCGCGAGTCAAACCTGCCGACGATATTAACCCGGACGATTTTAATAATGCGATTCCCGATGAAATTTTTACGAAGATCGCGGCTTGTATTCGTGTCGCTGTGCCTTATACGGGCATGATAATTTCAACTCGTGAGAAAGAAAAAGTCCGGGCGAAAATTTTACAGGTTGGAATTTCTCAAATCAGCGGCGGATCAAGAACTTCGGTCGGAGGTTACACCGAAGAAGAACGGCCGCATGATACTGAACAGTTTGACGTATCAGATCAGAGGACTCTTGATGAAGTTGTCCAATGGTTAATGAAACAGGATCATATTCCGTCATTCTGTACGGCTTGTTACAGAGCCGGAAGGACGGGCGACAGGTTTATGAGTCTCTGCAAGTCCGGACAGATTTTAAATTGCTGTCACCCTAACGCCTTAATGACTCTCACTGAATATCTTGAAGATTACGCCTCGCCCGAAACAAAAAGAATCGGTTATGAAATGATTACCCGTGAGCTTGAAAGAATCCCGCGTGAAAGTGTTAGAGAAATTGCCCGCGAAAATATTGAGGCTATGAAGAATGACAACAAGCGCGACTTCAGGTTCTAGCCTTTCAGGTCTTAACGACACGCCTTCGGGCGAACGTGTACACATTGCGTTCTTTGGTCTTCGCAACGCCGGGAAGTCGAGCCTTGTTAATGCTGTGACGGGTCAAGACTTGGCTGTCGTTTCGGACGTTAAGGGAACGACTACCGATCCCGTTAAAAAAGCTATGGAACTTTTGCCGCTTGGCCCGGTTGTGATAATCGACACGCCGGGCCTTGATGACGAAGGCCCTTTAGGAGAATTGCGGGTCAAACGGGCGCTGAACGTTCTGGCAAGTTGTGACGTAGCGGTGTTAGTTCATGACGCGAATAATATTTTTACTCAAGCCGAGGCGGACTTGATAAAAATTTTTCATGAAAGGAATCTTCCTTTTATAATTGCCAATAACAAAATAGATTTATTGACTGGAAACAGACAATATTTAAAAAATCCTTGCGCCCCCTGTGAAGGGGGAGAGGGCCAGCTTGCTGGCGAGGGGGTTGTTTCACTACAGGAGGGCCGCGAAACGGCTAAGGAGTCATTTCCCAATTCTCTTAACGTAAGCGCCTTGACCGGAGAAAATATTAATGCCTTGAAAGAAAAGCTTGCCGCTCTTGCCAAGAAGAACGCGCCCGAAAAAAAATTAGTCGCTGATTTATTAACGCCCGGTGATGTAGTGATACTTGTTGTACCGGTGGACAAGGCCGCGCCCAAGGGCCGGCTGATTTTGCCGCAGCAGCAGACCATACGGGATATTCTTGACGCTCGCTGCTCTGCTTTTGTTGTTCAAGATACGGAGCTTGAAAAAATTTTGAGCGTCTTGAACGTCAAGCCCCGACTCGTTATAACGGACTCTCAAGTCTTCGGGAAAGTTAATAAGATTGTCCCGCGTGAAATTTTGCTCACGTCATTTTCTATTTTGTTTGCGCGTTACAAAGGGAGCTTGAAAATTTTGGTTGAAGGCGCTGAAAAATTGGAGCGATTGAAGACCGGCGATAAAGTTTTAATCTCCGAGGGCTGTACACATCACAGACAATGCGGTGACATAGGAACAGAAAAAATTCCTTCATGGGTAAAAAATTTTTGCAAGGCTGAGCCTGAATTTTCTTTTACTTCGGGCGGAGAATTTCCGAGCGAAGACGAGCTGAAAAATTTTGAGCTTATTATTCATTGCGGAGGCTGTATGCTGAACGAGCAGGAAATGCAGTCGCGAATCAAACGCGCCGTAAACGCCGGAGTCAAAATTGTAAATTACGGTATAGCTATTGCTCACATGCACGGAATATTAAAGAGGAGCTTAGAGCCGTTTAATTTTTAACTACAACCCCTTCGGCCTCACTTTCCTTGCGCCCCCTGTTAAGGGGGAGAGGGCCACGAAGTGGCGAGGGGGTTATTATTAAAAAAATTTTTTTTAAGACTCAACCCCTCCGACCTCACTTCGTTCGGCCACCTCCCCTTACACAGGGGAGGCAAGGCGTAAAAAAATATAGTATGTCGAAGAACTCTCTCGTCCCCCCTGTGTAGGGGGTGGATGTCAGCTTGCTGACAGGGGGGTTGCTTTACAAGAGGGGCACAAAGTGGCGATGGGGTTATTTTTAAGTACGTTAGTTTCCTTTAGTCCTTAGAGGCTTTTTTTCTGAGGTGGGGGAAGCCAACCCCGCTTCAGCAGCCTTTAAGTTTTTGTAGCGTCCGATCCCTCCCGGACGTTTTAATTTATTATAGCAGATCTTAAAAACCTTTCAGAATTTTTCTTTTCTCAATCACGCGTGATAAAATTTTTGTGCTTCAAATTTTTTTTATCTTTATTTCTTTTTTCTAAGGAGGGAATACTATATGAAAAGAAAAAGTATTTCACTTGCAGTTTTAGTTTTCGTGCTTTTAGCTCTTGCTGCCTGTACTGCTTACGGAGCTGACGCGAACGCGTTACGCAAGAAAGCAGAGAAGGGCGACGTTAAAGCACAGGTTGAGCTTGGCCTTATGTATCACGAGGGCAAGGGAGTTAAAAAGGATTTCAAAGAGGCCGCGAAATGGTGGCGAATGGCCGCAGACAAAAACGATCCTCCAGCTCAAAGCCATATAGGGACTCTCTACGCTCTTGGCGAAGGAGTGAAAAAAGATTATGCCGAAGCTATTAAATGGTACAAGAAAGCCGCGGCCCAAAATCATTCCGAAGCCCAGTATAATTTAGGCGTTATGTATGCCAACGGCCAAGGCGTTAAGAAAGATCTTAAACAAGCTCAAGACTGGTACACTAAAGCCGCCAACAACGGCAGCATAGCCGCCCAAAATGCTCTGGCTAATATGCACTGGCTTGGACAGGGAACTAAAAAAGATCCTAAAGAGGCTATGAAATGGTGGAAGAAAGCTGCTGATGCCGGCGATGCAAGCGCTCAATATAATTTAGGCGTTATCTACGAGAAGGGAATCGGGGTCAAGAAAGATCCTAAAGGCGCGGCGAATCTTTATCGCAAAGCGGCGGATCAGGGCTACGCTCCTGCTCAGAACAGTATGGGCGTTATTTACGAACGGGGAATCGGCGTAGCTAAAAATCCTAAAGAAGCTCAAGTCTGGTACAGCAAAGCAAAAACTTCGGGTTATACTAAAGTTGTTTATGATGTTGATATAGTTATTCTTCCGGTGTTCAGCGCTCCTTTAATTTGCGTTGATATTTGGGGGCCGGCGTACTGGTACTGCGGAAGTTATTATACTGGCGGCTGGACGTACTACGGCTACAGCGCTCCGGGCGGATATATCGGCGGCGGGAGCTGGGTATCAGTTAATGAATATAATACAACCGTCTTCAACGAGTACAACGTTTACCAAGAGTATAACGAGTATTACGAGCATAACGAAACTAATATCACTAACGAACATAACGAAGTAAACGTTACAAACGAGACCAACGAACATAACGAAACGAATGTAACGAACGAAAATAATAACGAAAGCTACGGCGGCGGCGGTGACTTCAACAACAACGAGGGCCAATCCGGCGGCGGTGACTTCAACAACAACGAAGGCCAATCCGGCGGCGGCGACTTCAATAACAACGAAGGCCAATCCGGCGGTGGTGACTACAACAACAACGAAGGCCAATCCGGCGGTGGTGACTTCAACGACAACGAAGGCCAATCCGGTGGCGGCGATTTAAATAACAACGAAGGCCAATCCGGCGGCGGTGATTTCAATAACAACGAAGGCCAATCCGGCGGCGGTGATTTCAATAACAACGAAGGTCAATCCGGCGGCGGTGATTTCAATAACAACGAAGGCCAATCCGGTGGTGGCGATTTCAATAACAACGAGGGCCAATCCGGCGGCGGTGACTTCAATAACAACGAAGGCCAGTCCGGTGGCGGCGATTTCAATAACAACGAGGGCCAATCCGGTGGCGGCGATTTCAATAACAACGAAGGCCAATCCGGCGGCGGTGATTTTAACAATAACGAAGGC
>JAFSSV010000191.1 GCA_017450825.1 Synergistaceae bacterium | reverse complement strand
GGGGTTACTTTTCAAGGGGCTAGCTTGCTGGCGAGGGGGTTATTTTCAAGGGTCTAGCTTGCGGCGAGGGGGTTACTTTCAAAAAAAAATTTTTTAACTACACACCCTCCTGCCTCCCTTTGGTACCTCCTCTTTTATTAAAAAATCACCCCTCCGACCTCCTTTTTTAACTACAACCCCTCCGGCCTCACTTCGTTCAGCCACCTCCCCTTTCAGGGGAGGCAAGGTGTTGAAAAAATAAAAGATGTCGAAGAATTCTCTTGCGCCCCCTGTAAAGGGGGAGAGGGCCGCTTGCGGCGAGGGGGTTACTTTTCAAGGGGCCAGCTTGCGGCGAAGGGGTTACTTTCAAAAAAATATTAAATAATCTTCCTAGCCCATGCTCTTACGGCGGCGGTTGAATGACTCTCAAGTTCATTCAGCCGCTTTTTATATTGAAGGGCAAGGCCGGGGAAATTATTTTTCATTGTGCCAAGCACCGGCACTAAAACTCTAGCGTCGTTTGAATCTAAAAGTCTTCGGAGTACGTTGGAGTTCATGATTTTTCCTGAAGGCCATCGCCGCAAAATTACGGCTATGTCGTCAGGCTTGACGTGTAACAAAAAACTTTCCATTGAGTCTATGTCCGATCCAATCAAGCTTATTATTAAACCCGTTGGGAATTGTCCGGCATATTTTGCAACGTCAAGGGCGATTAATTTTCGTGTCGTGTCGTCAAAGGGCAAGGCCTCAATAATTTCCGCTGTGCCTTCGTCAAGATCGGAGCGCTTTAAAATTTCAGTCAATGCTCGGCGAATTTCAACCCGGTTTACTAAACTTGCTGAATGTTTAAGCGCGGCGCTTATGACTTTGAAATTATTTGATTTAAGCCTGAAGGTTATCGCGGCAATGTCGGACTCATCGCCTGGAGTTCGGGCGGTGTAATAATTATTTATCTCTTGTTCATATTTATCTAAGATTGAATTTATTTTTTCCGGATTAAATTTCTTGGGCTTCTTCTCTTTTAAATTTGAATTCAAAAAAGAATCTTTCTGGAGGTCTTGAAAAATTTTTTGAGCCTGTTCAAGTTCTTCGGGTGTTAGATTTTTTAAAATATTATAAGCTCCGGTTATCTGTTTGAATCTAAAATCGCTCTTTGAACCTGTTAAGTCGGGGTGAAGTTCGCGGGCGAGCTTTCTGAATGCTGAATGAATATCTTCGCTCGTTGCTCCAACGTCAAGGCCGAGAGTCTTGAGGCTCGTGATAATTTCTGAATTTAAATTTTCCATGCTATATTATTCTTTCGTTGATAATTTTAATCAGGGGGGAAAAATTTTGGCTGCTACGATAGTTATTATACTAGCCCTTGTTGTTTCAGTGTCGCTGAACGTCTTGCAGTTGACGCGAAAAAAAATAAATAACAATAATCATTCAGTAAGGACGACGATTCTTTCAGGCATTCAAAACGTAAGCGAGCTTGCTACAATCCGGGAACGCTTTCAATCTATAATAATGTTCTCCGAGGCAAGCAAGATTCCTTTCTTTAATAGATTCAACATTCCCGGGACGAGGCGCAAATTTATTTTGAAATATTCCGGTACGATAGTATGCGGCTGTGATTTATCGAAGGCGCAAGTAACCGAACGCCGCGACTCGAAAAGTGTACGGGTTACTTTGCCTCACAGTGAGATCCTTGACATTTACGCAGATGTTCACAGCTTTGAAGTTTATGATCAGAGTGCGGGAATTTTTACTGCTGTAAGGCTTGAAGACCAAAACAGAGAAATCAATAACGACTTGGAAAAAATAAAAGCTCATGAGATTGAGCGCGGCATACTTGCTCATTCAGACGAGAACGTCCGGAGGGTTTTAACTTCTGTTGTAGCGTCAACGGGAATGACACCGGAAATAACTTTCACCGAAAATAATTTCCAAGCCCTCCCCGAAAAAGAAACGCTAAGCCTTTCTTAAAGCAAAGCCTCCCCTTGGTGGAGTTTTTTTATTAATAACCCCCTCGCCAGCAAGCTGGCTCTCTTTTAACAAACCCCCACCACCGCAAGCGGTTCCCCTCCCCCGAGGGAGGCTCAGATTCCTGCTACACAAAGCCTCCCCTTGGGGAGGTGGTGAGCGAAGCGAACCGGAGGGGGTTGCTTTAAAAAAAGGGAGTGTAGCGAAGCGAACCGGAGGGAGTTGAATTAAAAAAAGGAAGGTGTAGAAAGTGAGGCCGGAGGGGTTGCAGTTAAAAAAGGAGGTCGGAGTCATGTTAAAAAATTTTATAATTCTCAAAGATAAACCAATCCGGTTTTTTAAGCCCGTTGACTTCCACAAAATATTTCACGCGTTCGGGAATGCTTGACACTAATTCAATCTGTCTTTTGTCAAACATAGCTGCGTTCCCGAACACAAGCACCCATTTCGATACCGCAAGCCCCACTATATACGGCGCGTAAGCCAAATCAGAAAGCCCCGAGTCTATCCGCGCAAGATCAACGCTAACAACAGGGACAAATTTTTTAAATAACGCCGTCCAGTTTATCGCCGTGTCTTTCTCATGCTCAAGGAAAAAATAATCCGGCGGCGCTATCAAAATTTTTTCGTTGCTGTTCTTGAATGCCGAACTCGTCAGCTTGATAGAATTAAACGGCGCGTTCTCACTCGTACAAAACCATTCATGCTCTGTAATTTTTCCGCCGTCAGGAAGAGATTCAATTTTTATTTTATGCGCAAGCCTTGCAAATAATTTCATGCTCATGTTCTTATCGGCGCTCAAGAAAATTGCGTTGCGGTTCGTCCTGAAAGCTTTGAGCGAAAAAAATTTCTGATTGAATTCACGCTCACGCATGGAATTAATAAGCGAAGATAATAAATTTTTCTTCGCAGGCTCTTCAATAATATTTTTAGCGCTGAACTCATAGCCCGTAGAGATCGCCGGGACTTTAAAGCAATTATATTCAAGATTTTTTTTCAGGGTCATAATAATTTTATGGAGCTTCCAGTTAAAAGGCATAGCCTCCAGAATTTTCAGCGCCCTTTGAGTTCTGAGAGTCATAACCCGGACAAAAAAATTATTAGTTAAATGCGAAAGATATTTTAAGAAACTTTCAAGATTAGAATTCTTCCAGCCTGTAGAATTTTTATCGCTGAAATTCTTTAGCGCCTCACGAGCCGAAACAGGTATCACTTCAAAATCACGCCGTGAAATTTTTTTAGAGTCTTCCTTTATAGAATTAATATCGCGTGAAATTTTTTCGTCTAAGCTGAAAATAATTTTTCCGGCTTCGGAGTCGTCGCGTTCAAGATCAACTTGAGAAAGAAGAAAAATTATATTCACGTTCAAATTCAAAATCAGTTTTAAATATTCAAAGTCCGAGCCTTTCAGTCTTGCTCTTACGGGCGTAACGTAGACAATAAAATCAAGTTCGGGCAAGAGATTTCTCAACACCGCCGGGCTTGCTCCTGAAAGAGAGTCATAGCCGGGAGTATCAACAAGGCAAAGCCCTTGAGGAATTAACGCGCCGGGCTGTGAGATTTCTATACGGGCGATAGAGTCTTTATTATTTTTGTTTATTGATTGTGTAATTTCCGTCCGGCCATCCTGATAAAAAATTTTAATAATTTTCTCCGGGCCTTCGGTGCAGAAGACGGGGACATCAGAAAAATTTTCTTCGCTTAAAATTTTTTCGCCTAGAATAGAATTTATTAGAGTTGTCTTTCCGCTCCCGGCCAAGCCAAGAATTCCAACGTTGATATTTTTTTCGTGGAGGGAATGCCGCAAGGTTTTGAGCTGATTGCTGTCGGGCATGACTTCGAGCGCATCAGCAAGATTTTTTTCAAGGAGCCCCGATAAAAATTCTCCGCGTCCGTCGCTTGAATTATTAAAATCAAAATCTTCGGGATTGCTTGAAAAAATCCGGCGCTGAATTTCGTGACGCAGGTTTTGATTTTCAAGTTCAAGGTCTTCAATCAAAGTTAAATCTCTAAGGGTCATTAAGCCTCCGACTCTTACGGCCTCAAAATTTTTTGAGGCAAAGGAAATTTTGTCGCCTTCGTCGGCTTGTTCGAGCCAAGCGCTTAAAGCAAGACTTTCCCGCGCAAATAATTTCAAGGGCCGGCCGTTTGAGTCGCGCTGAATGAAAGCGTCTATTCTGAAATTTCTGTAGAGGCCGTCGCCGCAATATAATTTTCTTGTAACTGAAAAAAAATTCTCCGGGCCGTAAAGGTTTCTTTCAAACTTTGCAAGCTTTGAATGATCTCCCGGATACCAAAGCTCGTACCATTGATCTAAAGTTCGCGGGCATGTCAAATTATTGAGGTGCATTAAATTTAAAACCGAGCTTGAAAAATAAATTTCTCTTGACGGAAAAATGACGCTTATATCTTCCTCACGGGCGGAGCCTTCAAAATTTTCGCGCTCCCAGTCGTCCAGGCTTTTTATTTTTGAGTTATTGTTCTTCATTATCGAAATTTTTTTAAAAAAAATTTTATATATAATTTGCTTCTTCCAGATTATATTTTAATTTCAAAAGGAGGGAAAAAAAATTCATAAGCTGCTTATGAATTTTGAATCATGAATTCTGAATCAACAAATCTCACATGGGGCGGCGTTGACTGTCAAGAACTGGCCGAAGAGTTCGGAACGCCTTTGTATGTATACGACACGTCTATTATAAAGGCAAGATGCCGGGAATTGCGAGAAACTTTTCTAGAGCGCTGGCCCGGGTCGAAAGTTCGTTACGCCGGCAAAGCTTTCTTGACTCGTTCAATGTCAAAATTAATTCAAAGCGAAGGGCTTGGGCTTGATGTTGTTTCACTTGGAGAATTATATACGGCTTTGAGCGCGGGCTTTCCTCCTGAAGAAATCGAAATGAACGGCAACGCTAAGAGCCGTGAAGAAATTTCTTTAGCCGTGAGATCCGGAGTCGGGCGAATCATTGTTGATCATCCTGACGAGTTAAAGACGATAGAATTTTTTGCGCGTGAGTTTAATAGGGTGCAGAAGATTTTTATTAGAGTAGCGCCCGGGGTAGACGCTCACACACACGCATATATTTCTACGGGCCAGACCGGGAGCAAGTTCGGTTTTCCGTTAGAAATTTCTGAAGGGTCAATGCTTCGCTATGCGGTTGAGTATGCGGCACGGAGTGAGTATCTTGACTTGCGGGGGATTCATTTTCATGTAGGGTCGCAGCTTTTTGACACGCAGGATTATTTAAAGAGCCTTGAAAAAATTATAGAGCTTATCAAAGATCTCAAAGAGCAATTAAATTTTACGACTCATGAATTAAATTTAGGCGGAGGCTTCGGAGCAGTAATAAATCCTTCAGTGCCTCACGTCCCTTCAGAAAAATTTACGGAGCCAATGATGAAATTATTACGAGCTTCTTGTAAAGATTTTGGGCTTGAAGTTCCGGCGGCGATAATTGAGCCGGGGCGCTGGATAATTTCTGAAGCGGGCATAACGATTTACAGAGTAGAAAATATCAAAGAACTTCCCAAGGTCACATATATAGCTGTAGACGGAGGTATGGCGGACAATCCGCGTTATGCTTTGTATCAAGCTGAGTATGAAGCTGTAGCAGTGAAAGCTCCTAATGCTCCGGCGTATGACCGTGACGGCGGGACGAAAGTTTCAGTAGTAGGGAAGTGCTGTGAGTCTGGAGATATTTTAATTGAGAATGCGAGGCTTCCTTGGCTAGAGGCGGGGGATTTGATAGCGCTTTATAATTCCGGTGCATATACCTTCAGCATGTCAAGCACTTATAACAAATTACAGCGTCCTGCGGTTGTCTTTGTTGAGGACGGGGAGGCGCGGCTTGTTGTAGAGCGTCAAAGCCTCGAAGACTTATTACGAGGCGACAGGGGATAAAAAAATTTTGTCACGCATATGTCACGCGTGACAGAAACGTGACAAAAAATTTTTAGATTGTAAACCTCTTGGCCCTTCGATAGGTTTATTTTTCTTATAAAGAATCCCTCCGGCCCTTCTGCACCTCCTTTTTTCTTTTAACTTCAACCCCTCCGGTTCGCTTCGCTCACCACCTCCCCTTACACAGGGGAGGCAAGGGAGGCAACCGGAATAACAGGACTCCTTGCGCCCCCTGTTAAGGGGGAGAGGGCCAGCTTGCTGGCGAGGGGGTTATTTATAAAAAATTTTTTTAGGACACAACCCCTCCGGCCCTTCTGCACCTCCTTTTTTCTTTTAACTTCAACCTCTCCGGTTCGCTTCGCTCACCACCTCCCCTTACACAGGGGAGGCAAGGGACGCAGCCGGAATAGAAGGACTCTCTTGCGCCCCCTGTTAAGGGGGAGAGGGCCAAAGCCGTCCCTGTAAGGGAAGGGGGACCGCTTGCGGTGGAAGGGTTCTGGCGAGGAGGTTATTTATAAAAAGGAGGAAGAGGCCCACCTCGCGGCGAGGGGATTATAATCTTCAGCATGAAAGAAAAAATTAAAGCAATCCTTAAAACTTTGCCCGAACGTCCGGGAGTTTATCTCATGCGTGACGCTGAAGGCAAAATTATTTACGTTGGCAAGGCAATAAAATTAAAGCGACGTGTGTCGTCATACTTCCGGCATAGTCACCTGTCGCCGCGGTTAAATAAACTCGTGTCCTTAATCGAAGATATTTCAATCATACGAACTGAAACCGAAGCCGAAGCCCTCATAGTCGAAGCAAAATTAATCCGCCGTTATTCGCCGTTCTTTAATATCGAATTAAAAATGAGCGACAAATACCCCTTCATAAAAATCACGGCCGAAGATTTCCCGCGCTTAGAGATTACCCGGCATAAACAAAATGACGGCGCAGTTTATCTTGGGCCTTTCGTGAACGCTGGCAACATAAAAAATTTAATGCGCTTGGCCGAAAGATATTTCCCGTTAAGAGTATGCCGCTCAAAAATAATTCCCAATAAAAACAAACGTCCTTGTGTTGAATATAATCTCGGTCACTCAATGGGAGCATGTGCAGGGCTTTGCTCAAAGAGCGAATACCGTGAACGCGTCGCCGATTTGATTTTATTATTTGAAGGAAAGTCAGCAGAATTAATCCAGCGTCTTAAACAACGAATGAACGAGGCCGCTAAAAATTTAGAATTTGAAAAAGCCGCGGCTTGCCGCGATACCGTCCGGGCAATCTGGAAATTGTCCCGCCAAAAAATTTCAAGCCCCCTTCAAGAAGACTTGGACAACGAAACTTGGCAGGTCTTGAATAGAATTCAGGAGCTTTTAAATTTGAAAGTCTTAGCTTGGAGAATTGACGCGTTCGACATTTCACACACTCACGGGCATGATACTTACGGCTGCTGTGTTGTCTTTGAACAGGGAAGGCCAAGCCCGAATTTATATCGCCGGTTTAAAATTCGTTCGTTGAAGGACGGCGAGATTAACGACTTCCAGTCTATGTATGAAACTGTCAAGAGGCGTTATGCTCATGTTCTTGATAATTCTGAGCCTGCGCCGCAGTTGGCGTTGATTGACGGCGGCCCGGAGCAGCTTGAATACGCTGAACGTGCTTTGAAAGATTTAGGCTTTGAGCTTCCGTTGATAGCGCTTGCGAAACGAGAAGAATTAATTTTTCTTCCCGGCCGTCCCAATGAGCCGCTGAGACTCGATTTAAGCGATCCGGCTTTGCAGTTATTTCAGCGCTTGCGTGACGAAGTTCACCGCTACGCAATTACGACTCACAGGAACAGGCGCGAAAAATTTTTTACTCGTTCAAAGTTAAACGATATACCCGGCATAGGAAAAAAGAAGGCCGCGGAGCTGCTTGTAAAGTTCGGAAGTTCAAGCAAGATCGCCGCGTTGACTCCCGAAGAGTTACAGACAGTCCCGGGGATCGGCCCAGCCTTAGCAAAAAAAATTCTTGACAGCTTGAAAGAATCTTAGCAGCTAGGACTCCTTGCGCCCCCTGTAAAGGGGGAGAGGGCCACGAAGTGGCGAGGGGGTTATCTTCAAAAAAATTTTTTTAAGCACAACCCCTCCGCTTCACTTCGACACCTTCTCTTTTTTTTAAAGCAACCCCTCCGACCTCCCTTCGGTCGGCCACCTCCCCTTTCAGGGGAGACAGGGGACGTAGCTGGAATAGAAGGACTCCTTGCGCCCCTTGTGAAGGGGGAGAGGGCCACGAAGTGGCGAGGGGGTTATCTTCAAAAAAATTTTTTTAAGCACAACCCCTCCGCCTTCGTTTCACTCAGGCACCTCCCCTTTCATGGGAGGCAAGGGACGTAGCCGGAATAGAAGGACTCCTTGCGCCCCCTGTGAAGTGGGAGAGGGCCACGAAGTGGCGAGGGGGTTATCTTTTGCTTGCCTGTCAAATAAAAATACTTGACAGCTAAAAATGCCTTTCATATAATTCTTAACATGAATGACAGCGCGAACAAGAAAAAAAATACTCGCTGTGATATTCTGGAGCAAAGAGTCCATTACAATATTCTTTATGATTTCTACTCACCGCTCTTGACCGACCGGCAGCGAAAAGTTTACGAGGCTATATGCTTTTCAGATTATTCCTTCACAGAAGCCGCAGAACTCTTCGGCATAAGTAAACAGGCTGTATCAATCATAGTTCGTAATGTCATGAAGAAGCTTGATTCTCTTGAAAGTAAATTGCATTTTTCTGTTACTGTTGAGAAGCTCGAAGCCAAAATCAAAAAACTTGAAAGCAAGGAGGGGAAGAAGTAATCATGTTTGACGCTCTGAAAGAAAAATTATCCGCCGTATTCTCAAAATTAAACAGCAAAGGAAAATTAAGCGAAGCCGATATAGATAACGCCTTGCGCGAAGTCCGGCGCTCATTGCTCGAAGCCGATGTAGATTTCCGCGTCGCTAAAGATCTTGTCGCTAAAATTCGTGAGCGCGCAGTAAGTCTGGAAGTTCTAAGCTCAATTACCGCCAACGAACGAATCGCCGCGATAGTCTACGAAGAATTAATTTCACTCATGGGCAAGGCCGAGCCTTTGATTATTTCGCCCAAGCCTCCTACTGTTATTTTAATGGCCGGCTTGCAGGGTTCAGGAAAAACTACGAGCACCGTTAAACTCGCCCGCTATTTAAAATCAAGTCATAGTCCTTTGGTCGTAGCCTGCGACTTGAGAAGGCCCGCCGCTGTCGAACAGTTAAGAGTCCTAGCTGAAAATGCAAAAGTAAATTTCTACGGCCCGGCATCTAATGCCTCCCCTGTGAGGGGAGGGGAATCGCGGGCGGTGGAGGGGTTTTCTGAGTCTGTTCTGGAAGTCGTAAAAGGTGCTAAGAAATTCGCCGAGTCCCACATGAACGACGTAATTATTCTTGACACCGCCGGACGCTTGCATATTGACGACGAGTTAATGACGGAGCTGAAGAACATAGCTGAAATTCTCCCGCCTCATGAAAAAATTTTAGTCGTTGACTCTATGATCGGGCAGGAAGCTGTAAATTCTGCTAAGGCTTTTAATGAACTATTAAGCCTCACGGGTTTAATCTTAACTAAACTTGACGGCGACGCACGAGGCGGAAGCGCCTTATCTATAAGAGCTGTAACAGGAGTGCCGGTTAAATTCGCCGGCGTTGGAGAGAATACCGATGCCCTTGAGCCTTTCAGCCCCGAACGTATGGCCGGAAGAATTATGGGCATGGGGGATATTCAAGGCTTAGCCGAAAAAGTCAAGGCGGCCGGAATATTAAATAATCAAGATGCTATCAAACCTACTGAACTATCCGGAAAAAATTTTACACTTGAGACTCTTTTAAAACAGTTTGAGCAGTTAGAAAAATTAGGGCCTCTCGATAAGATCGCCGGAATGATCCCGGGGCTTGATAAGATAAAAAATTTCAAAGCTGATGACGTTGACGCTAAAATCTTGAAGCGCAACAAAGCCATAATCCAGTCTATGACACCTGAAGAGAGACGCAACCCAAAAATAATAAAAGGCTCAAGGCGAAGGCGTATAGCAGAAGGATCAGGAACATCAGTACAAATGGTAAACCAACTGCTTGCTCAATACGAACAAATGAAAAAAATGTTTAAGGCTTTTTCGGGTTCAGGAGGGAGCAGAAAGCTAAAATCGTTATTCGGTTTTGGACGCTAAGTTTTCAAAAAAAATTTTATTTTTTCTCAGGAGGTGCGAATAAAAGAATGGCGGTTAAAATTCGTTTGTCGCGTCAGGGCAGAAAGAAAGCTCCTTTTTATAGACTTGTAATTGCGGATTCACGTTCACCAAGAGACGGAAAATTTATTGAACTTATCGGCACGTATAATCCAATGACTGACCCGGCGACTGTAACGATCAACGAGGAGCGCGCTCTGCACTGGTTAAAGGAAGGAGCACTACCTTCAGATACAGCACGCGGACTTTTAAAGAAGCAAGGTATCTGGGAGAAATTTAAGGGCGGGGCAAATTAATTTACCCCAAGGAATTTAAAAATTTAAATTAAAACTAAAAATTTATTTCATCGTAGACCGCGAATAAAATAGGAGGTGCCACTTTAATGGTCAATTACAAAGAGCTTGTAGAGTTTATCGTCAAACATCTTGTTACGCAGCCTGAAGCAGTAGGCGTAGAAGGAAACGAAGGCGAAAATAAAATCCTGATTCGAGTTGCCCATGAGGACGTGGGGAGAGTAATCGGGAAGAGAGGTGCAACGATCAACGCTATCCGGCTGTTGGCCAAAGCGGCAGCAGTCAAGGCCGGAGAACGGGTTGATGTTGACATTATCGAGGACTAAGAGATTAATCTAAGTATAGTAACGGCGTTCCCGGAATTATTCAACTCTTTTCTCTCAACTACAATTCCGGGCCGTGCCGTAAAAAATAATTTAATCAGCGTAAATCTCGTAAATCTTCGCGATTTTGGACGCGGCAATTATAAGCAGCTCGATGATTATGCTTTTGGATCAGGAGGAGTTTTATTTGCCGCTCCGCAGTTAGAAAAAGCACTGGACTCAATAAAACCGGGCTTCGTGGTTTTTCCATCGCCTGCAGGCGTATTAGTAAGCCAGGAAATTATAGAGAGCTTGTCGCATCAAGAACACGTAATAATATTCTGCGGCCATTATGAAGGAATTGACGAACGCTTCGTTCAAAAACATGTTGATCTTGAAATCAGTATAGGCGACTGCGTTTTGACGGGCGGCGAACTTCCTGCAATGATTATCGCCGACGCTATGTCCCGGCTTGTTCCCGGTGTTGTTGGCAAAACAAAGGCTGTAATAGAAGACTCGTTTTATCGCGGAATGCTCGATAATCCTAATTACACTAGGCCAGCTTTATGGCAGGGTCTGAGCGTTCCTGAAATTCTTTTGAGCGGGAATGAAAAAGAAATTTTAAAATGGCGGCGGCGTGAAGCAGTAAGACTCACTCTTACAAGAAGGCCCGATTTAATATCGCGGGCATCTATCCGCGAATATCTTTCAAACGGAGTGAACATAGCTGTAATTCTCGACAATGCCGATTTGAATTTACACGGCCTCAAAGAACTTTGTGACGTTTATTCGCTTGGCCGGCCTTTCCTGATTGCTCAAAGTCATGAGCTTAGGGAAGCCGCAAAAAAAATTTGTCCTGACGCTAAAATTTTGGGCAGCTTTGAAAAAATAAAAAAACTTTCGGGCGATGACGCGTTGATTATAAAAGTTCTTGGCGGCGCAAGAAAAAATTCTTTCCATAGTCTTGAGATCAAACGCAAATGTCTTGAATATGAAGCCGGAAAAATTATATTTGTGTTCGCTCAAAACGAAAGCGCACTCGAAAAAATTTCTGGCACTTCGGGCTACATTTACGAGATCGAAAAAAATATCCCGCTTAATATAAAAATCGGGATCGCGCTGGACAGGTTTTTAGGAATTAGAAATTAATTTTTAATTCTACTCAAAAATTTTTTTAATCTAATCTATTCTCATTTAATCTAACAGGAAGGAAAAAAAATTGAACGCGGTAGATTTAGTTCAAAAGAAGTACTACAGAGCCGAGCCGCTTCCGGATTTCCGGCCGGGCGATACGCTTAGAGTACACGTGAAAATTAAAGAAGGAACGAGGGAACGTATTCAGGTCTTCGAAGGCATAGTGATTGCCAAACAACACGGCGGACTTGATGAAACGTTCACGGTCAGAAAAATTTCAAACGGCGTTGGCGTTGAAAGAATTTTCCCGGTGCATTGCCCTTCAATCGAAAAAATTGAAGTCCAGCGTCAAGGAAAAGTCCGAAGGGCCAAGCTGTATTATCTTAGAGGCCTCAGCGGTAAAGCCGCAAGAATTAAAGAACGCAGAAAATTTGCGAACGCTTAAAGGAAAAAAAATTTCCCCCCGATTCAACAACGGGGGGATTGATTTATTTTTATTTACTCTTCGTCTTTTATAACTTTTATTGCCAGCTCGTCGAGCCTTTCCTGTTCTACAGCGTCAGGGGCCTGCGACATTAAGCACTGAGCTTTCTGAGTCTTC
>JAFSSV010000190.1 GCA_017450825.1 Synergistaceae bacterium | reverse complement strand
CTTCTTCAAAAACCATTAATAAAAATAAATGGAAGAATTGTTCAAGTTGTAGGACTTGTTGCAGAGTCTCAAGGTCCTGATGTCAGAGTAGGGGATTTATGCCATATATGTTTTAGGGACGGTTCGCACGAACTTGACGCAGAAGTTGTAGGATTTAGAGATGACAGAGTTTTATTAATGCCTTTAGGAGCTTTGCAGGAAGTCGGGCCCGGCTGTGATGTCGTTTCAACAAACAGGCCGCTTGAAGTTCCTGTAGGCGAGGCACTTTTGGGGCGTGTTCTTGACGGCTTGGGAAATCCCATTGACGATAAAGGCCCTATAGCCGCGACTGATTTTTATCCGTTATATGCAACTCCTCCGCACCCTTTAAGGCGCAAAATGGTAGATACTCCGCTTTCAGTCGGAGTTAGAGTCGTTGACGGAATGTTGACGCTAGGCAAGGGACAGCGTATAGGAATTTTTGCAGGTTCAGGCGTTGGAAAAAGTACATTATTAGGAATGATGGCACGCTATACGACTGCTGATGTTAATGTAATTTCTTTAGTCGGTGAAAGAGGCCGCGAAGTCAGAGAATTTATTGAAAGAGATTTAGGGCCTGAAGGCTTGAAGCGTTCAGTTTTAGTTATAGCTACTTCTGACCAGCCGGCTTTAATTCGTCTTAAATCAGCAATGACAGCAACGGCAATCGCAGAATATTTCAGGGATCAGGGCAAGGACGTTTTATTAATGATGGATACGGTGACGCGTGTTGCCCGTGCTCAAAGAGAAATCGGGCTTGCTATAGGTGAGCCTCCGGCGACACGGGGCTATACTCCTTCGGTTTTTGAAATGCTCCCGCGGTTGCTTGAACGTGCCGGAGCCGGTGAAGTAGGGAGCATAACGGGAATTTATACAGTGCTTGTTGACGGCGACGACATGAACGAACCTGTAGCCGATACAGTACGAGGAATTCTTGACGGGCATATAGTCTTATCAAGAAAGATAGCCGCAAGAAATTTTTATCCGGCCGTCAGCGTTCTCGACAGCGTAAGCCGTGTAATGCCTGCGCTTGTTTCCCGTGAACATTTAGACGCGGCCGGGCGTGTCAGAGATCTTCTTGCTACTTACGCAGAGTCCGAAGACTTGATAAACATAGGCGCTTATAAATCCGGCTCTAACATGCGGGTTGATTGGGCGCTTGCCAATATGGAAGACGTACGCGGCTTTTTATCACAGCGAGTCGAAGACCCCACAAGCTTTGAAGAAACGGACAAGAGATTATTAGCTCTTGCGCCCTATCCTAACCAACCTAATCAGCAGCAGGAAAAATAATTCTTAAAAATTTTTTTATAAAGGAGCGAAAAAAAATATGGCTACAGCAATCTTAGAAGAAGGAACTTTTGTGCGGGTTGAACCTGAAAAGAAAAGACAAGCTGAAAGTATTTTGCGTAAGAGGGGCATGACTTATTACGAGGCCGTAAATTTTTTCACGAACGAAATTATTTTGCGTAACGACCTCCCAGCTTTTGAGAAGCCTGAAAAATTGCCCTTGCCTTGTCTTGAAGATATGAGCGAAGAAGAATTTGACGCGCTTGTTCAAGAAGCTTTAGATGAAATTGATACAGGCCTTGGCATTCCGGCTGAAGAATTAGAAAGAAGGTTAAGTGAGAAATATGGCATCGAATTATAGTATTCTCTACTCACCTTCAGCACATGAAGAACTGGAAGAAATTTACGAATATATTTCCAGAAATTTTAAAGCCCCTGAAACAGCACGCGAGCAAATAAAAAGAATTACTCAGGCAATTAGAACTCTAGCTGTCTTTCCCAAGCTCTTCAGAGTGCGAAAAAAAGACTCAAAGGGGCGTGAGGTTCGGTTACTACCGATTGATAATTACGTTATTATTTATTCTGTTGATGATGCGAATTATATCGTAAATATTTTGCACGTCCTCTACGGTCGGCGCAACATGAATTATTTTTTCAGCTTTGATTAAATGCAGCAGCGTATTTCAAAATTCAACAGGATTTTAAAAATCCGTGAGGACAGCCGCCGGAATGAACAGGCTATACTGGCCTCCGAACGAAGCGAAGAACGAGCCGTCATTAATCATATTAATCAGCTTGAACAGGAAAAGACTCAAGCTATCCGCGACTTCAGCACAACCGGCGCAAAAATGATTTCAGCGAATGACTTATGGTTTCAAAGACAATTTATTGACGCTATTAACACAGACATTTCAAAAGGACAGGAAAATTTAAACGAAGTCCGCGGCCGTATAGTTAAAACCGAAGCCCGACTCGTTGAACGACACAAGGACGTTAGAATAATGGAAACTTATATAGATCATTTAAAAGCTATAAATTTTCAAGAGCAGCTCGGCCTCGAACAGAATGAACTCGATGACGTAGCTACTATGCAATTCTCACGAAAGGAAGAAGAAAGTTAATGGGCCCCGATCTTACAAGCGTAAGCAGAATTCTATCGCGCATAGACGAAATTAATAGACAGTTTAATAATTTTCAGCCTACCGCTCCAGTTCAAAGCAAATTCGTTGACGTTCTCAACGACGTGACGAAAGCCCGAAAAAAATCTCAAGCACATCAGGCTCAAACCGGAGGCAAGACAAGTTATTCAGAACTTAAAAATATAATCGACTCATGCGCCGAAAAATATAATATAGATAACGAATTAATACGCGCTATGATTCAAGTCGAGTCCGGCTGGAACTCCGGCGCTGTATCCAACAAAGGCGCTCAGGGTTTAATGCAGCTCATGCCTCGGACGGCCGCTATGCTTGGCGTTAATGACCCCTTCGACCCCGAACAAAATATCGAGGGCGGCGTAAGATATATTTCTGATCTTACCGATAAATATCGCGGGGACATTGAGAAAGCTCTGGCGGCTTACAACGCAGGCCCGACTCGAGTCGACTCCGGCGATATTCCGGAAGTTTCAAAACGTTACGTTAAAAATATCATGGCAATTTACCGCAAGTTAAGGGAGGTTGGCTAATATGGCGGACGAACGACCCAGACCAGCTAATGCTAATAACAACGGAACTGAAGCCGCTCCTTCTGAACCCGTCGTTAAAAAGAAAAAAAAGAAAAAAAAATTAGGCAAGATAACTTTCTTCTTCTGGCTGATCCTTCTAGCTCTTGGCACAGCTACAGGAATGCACTTGAGCGGAATTTGGGACGGAAGGCCGCTGCTCTGGACAATAATTCCTAAAGTTCCTTACGTGGGCAAGCAGCTTTCAGAATTTTTCCAGGTGCCCGAGTTCTACGCCCTCAGCGTTGGCGAACGGCGGGCCGTCGAACTTGAACAATGGCAGCGCCGACTCGATGCTCTGGAACGCTCACTGGAAAGCCGCGATGTCGAACGAATGACAGTCTACGAGAATAGGGAACTTGCTTTAATGGACTTGTCGCGTGACGTTGCAAGACTAAGGCGAAGGCTTCGTAATGAAACTGATCAGGCTCAGGCCGATAACGCTAATAACCCTACTGATTCAGAACAGGAATTAATGAATCAAGTAGCCCGGACTTATCAGGATATGTCCGCCCGTAACGCCGCCGCTATCGTTGAACAGCTTCGCGACTCTTTAGCCGTTGAACTCATGATGAAACTTCCAAACGATGCCAGAGCTTCTATCATGGGCAAGCTAAAACCTACGAAGGCCGCAAGAATTACAGAGTTAATGTCCCGCCCTCAGCAACGATAATTTTTTTAATCTAGGAGGCATTAATAAAAAATGAGT
Organism: Synergistaceae bacterium; assembly: GCA_017450825.1. Taxonomy (GTDB): domain Bacteria; phylum Synergistota; class Synergistia; order Synergistales; family Aminobacteriaceae; genus JAFUXM01. The sequence goes on along the minus strand of JAFSSV010000190.1, from coordinate 5,226 downwards.
GCAGATGTTTTCGCGTTCGTTCAGTCCGGACAGCCCGGACTCGACGCTTCAGCCAATACAGTTCAGAATACAAAAAATTCAGCCCCTGACTCACCAAACAAGCAGGGGCTTTTTGACAACCTTATGACAGAGTTCAGCGCCGAACTCAAAGAAAATTTAGTTCAAGAAGAAAATCTAACGCCCGTTGAAAATCTTAAAGCTCCGGAATTCTCCGGGCCTGTAAATTTTTTTAACGGCGGAAAAAATTTTTCAAGCTCAATGCTTGGCCTCTTGACAAAAATTAATCCTGAAGGCCAAGAGCTTCAGCCTCAGGAAGAAAATTTCAGCACAGGCGATCTTGAAAATCTCGTGAGCAGTCTGAAAAATTCTATCAACGAAAAAATTTCTCAACAGGACTCCGACTCTAACTTCTGGACAGAAATTCCAGAGCTGGAAAATCTTTTGAGCTTGGATCAAAACGAACTCAAAGCAAAGTTAAACGCCCTTCCAGAGGACGAAGCCCGGGAAGTTATAAAATTAATTCAAGAGGCCTTGAACGCTCTTGAAAATAATGAGCCGGAAAAATTTCAGCAGGCCCTATTGAATCTCAATACAACCCTTGAGAAAAATTCGCCCGTCAAGTTTGAAGTTCAAGACGAAGAGAATAAAGAAAACGAAAATAAAAAGACGCAAGCTCTCGAAAAAAATTTTTACGAAGGGAACAAAACGGATTTTGTAAATCCTTCAGTGCCTCAAACTCAAAGCCCTTCTCTTGAAAATGACAATAAAAATCTTGAAGGCCAAGAAAAAGCCCCAAATTTTTCAGCTGCAGACGCTCCACGCCAGCAACGCCACGCGCCTCTGAAAAATAATTCGGAGAATTCAATCCCTCCGACAGAAAATAAAAACACCGACCCAGACTCCGAAGTTAAGCCGCAAAATTTTAACAGGCTCTTAGACAATCAAGAGGCCGAAGAAGACCCGCAAGCTCAAAATAATTTTTCAGGCCAAGAGAACAGAAACAGCTCCGGGCAAAATTTTTCGGACGCAAAAAATAATTTCTCACGCTCACACAACGACACAAGACGAACCCAAAATGACTCACGAACTGAAAGAACAACTTCACAAGCTTCTCAACGTACGGACTCGCGCAATGACTTTCAGGGATTCTTTGAAGGAGTCTTGAACAGCCGGAGAACTTTTTCTCAAAGCCCCGCCCAGCCTTTGAACTTGCGAACGAATTTTAATTTCAATCAGAGCGAGACTCTTAGAACAGGAGTCGTCAACGTCGTGAGATTTATTCGCGCTGACGGAGTCCACCGCGCCAATATCGTGATAGATCCCCCGGCATTAGGGAGAATTTCTGTAGAACTTACCTCCGGGACTTCAGGCGTTGAAGCCTCTATTAAAGTAGCCAGCGAGCAAATCCGACAATTAGTTCAAGACCAGTTATCTCAGCTCCGAATGAATCTTTCCCAGCAGGGAGTCCAAGTCGCAGAGTTTACAGTAGACGTTCAACAGGACAGCCAGCAGGACGGACGAGGCCAAGGACAAAATTATCAGGAACAAAATGGCCGAAGAAATTTCATAGCCGAAGCTGAAGAGGAAGAGCCGGAAGATTTTAGAATTGATCTTGAAGACGGCTTGCTTTACTGGATCGCATAAGGAGAGAAAAAATCATGCCGGTTACTTACACAGACGCTTATTCAAATATAAATAATCTAAACGTTTCAAACTCAACAAGTTCAACAACAAGCACAAGCTCAAGCACTAACTCTTCGACCGCCGTGACGCGTGCAACTAATAATGAGCTTGGCAAGGACGCTTTCTTAAAATTATTGATCGCTGAACTTTCTAATCAAGACCCAACTAACCCGGTAGAAGACCGCGAATTCATTTCACAAATGGCAACGTTCTCGAGTCTTGAACAAATGCAGAACATGAACAAGACTCTTACGAGCATGGCCGATACAAATAAATTTTCAGCCGCAAGCTATATCGGCAAGGTCGTAGCTTTCACTAAAGGCGAAGGCACTGACGCTAAACAAGTCGCGGCTATTGTCAATCACGTATGGTTTGACCCTAAGGAAGGAACGATACTCGACACTACCGAGGGCGAAGTCACGCTTGAAAAGGTCGAAGGCGTTTCAGAATTAAGCTAGTAAAAAATAAATTGCTCTCACGGACGAGAACATAAGGCAGGAAGCAGGAGAACGCCCGCCGAAAAAATTTTTTTATATTACTCTTAGAAAGGAAAATTTTAATAAATGTTAAGATCTTTAATGACAGCTGTAACGGGTGTTCGCGCTCATCAGACTATGCTCGACGTTACGGGCAACAACATAGCCAACGCAAACACAACAGGATTTAAAAAAGATAATACAGTCTTCGCGGACTTGATGTATCAGGCCAACAAGTACGCAAGCGGCGCAGGCGATGCCCGCGGAGGTATCAACCCCGCTCAGGTCGGCTTGGGCGTGAGCGTCTCCGCGATTGAAACAATACACACTCAAGGCTCCGGCTCGTACACCGGCAACCCCTCCGACATGATGATTCAGGATAAGGGCTTCTTTATTTATTCTGACGGAAGCTCACAGCTTTACAGCCGTTCGGGGGCGCTTGTCCTTGACGCTAACAGCGACATGGTCATGGCCGGACAGGGCTATAAACTTCAAGGCTACAAAATGGAAGAGACGCCGCTTGAAGGCTATCAGCAGGCCGCGGATCTTTCGACCGTAAATATTCCGCTCGGACAAAAAATTGACGCTAAGGCTACGACCCGGGTTGATTATCAATGCAACTTGGACAGCAGAACGAGCGCTTATTTGTCTTACGGCTTCGCTGACTTGCCTTTTAATGTTGCAGCAGGCTGGAGCGGCAACTCGACCGGCACTGCCAGAATCACCATGGACGGAACCGAGTACGACATGAGCTTCTTAACAAACTTCAACGCTACGGCAAATGAAAACGGAACGGGCGTTAATTATCTCGGGATGAATATTGCGATTGGCGATAATTCTACTCAGGTTATGTTTGACATGACCGGCATAGACTCTACAACGGGCCTTCCAAAGTTAAGCCTTCCTTCGATCACGGACGTAAACGGAACTTATACAGGGAGCATTGCTGTAGGAACAAATAATTTTGTCGGATGGCTCAGCCCGGATTTAACTTTCGTAGATGACCCGACGACGATTGCAGCGGGAACAGCTCAAGAAGTTCTTGATACTTATATACCTGTCTATCAATTCCCCGGCCAAGTTCCTCCGACTTATTTTGCAGCGCAGTACGATGACACTACAGGCGCTTTGAGAATCCGTAACGTAACCTTCACGCCTGAAGACGACACAACAGAAACGATTACGCCCGGAGCAACTAACATAAAAGCTAACCCGTTACTCTTCTCTTATAACATAAAAGACAACATGAAATATACAAGCTTCCAGTTATCCGGAACGGCTACAGCTCCAGGAAGTGACGGAAGCGACGCAGCACCGCGCACCGTGTCTTATAATTTCATTGCTGAATTTGACGAGAGCGTTGATGTTTCGAGCAGCGCAAGCTCGTCACTGGCTAAGACTTCCTCACGAATGGTCTTGTGGTATCACGGTTACAGCAACGCCGACGCAGAGGGAGGTATTGATCCAGCTACCGAGTCTGAGGGAATTCATAAGCTTGAAGCTACGGTTTATTTTAATGCCGATGGAACTTTTGAGAGCGTTGAATGGGACGACACCACAAACGCAAACGCGCCCATGGGTTATAGAATTGTCGCAGGGCCTTTGCTTGACGATTCCGGCAATGCCGATGCGAATTTCCAGATAGCTCCGGGTAAATCCAGCAGCACTTCCAGCAAGAGCGACACACTTGTATTTCAACAGGCTCAGAACTTGGACTCGCCCTCCGGTAAATGGGACACTCAAGGCACAATGTATCAAGGCGGCTATCACGCTACGAAATGCACTATCTATGACGACAACGGCAAAGAACATACGCTCGAAGTAACTTACAAAAAAATTACAGAGAACCGCTGGCGCTGGGAGGCTTTCATAGTCGAAAAGAACAGCGCGGGCGAAGACGTTTTGTCGAACATTATTCCTCAGCCGAGTTCAGGAGAAATTGAATTCGACGGTTCCGGCCGTATCAGCAACGCCGTAACGAGTGATAACGCAAGACGCGGCGAAGGCAACGAACGTTACCCGAACGCTGAAGTCGAAATCACGATACCATTCAGCCTTAACGGCCAGCCCAACAGTGTTGTAACTTTGAACTTCGGCGGCGGAGTCGGGAGCGGCGGAAGTGCCCTTGACGGCGTAACGCAATTCGCTTCAGAGACGACTACAAAGCCCGTGTATCAGGACGGCTATACAATGGGAGTCTTGAAAAATTATTCCGTTGCAGTTGACGGCCTTATAACCGGAGCTTATGACAACGGCGTGAACATTCCGCTTTACCGCGTAGCCCTTGCAACTTTTGCCAACGAGCAGGGACTTGAGAAGGTCGGAAACACAATGTTCAGAGCGACAGTAAACTCCGGCAACGCAAATATTGACGGCGCTACGGTCAACGGCAAAGGCTCAATAATGTCACAGTACGTTGAGATGTCTAACGTAGACTTGACCGAAGAATTTACTCACTTGATAATCGCACAGCGCGGCTTCCAGGCGAACGCCCGAACCCTAACAGTAAGCGATCAAATTCTTGAAGAAGTCGTGAACTTAAAGAGATAAAAATTTTTTAGCGAATAAATTTTTTCCCTCCTTTGAAAAAAATTTCAGAGGAGGGAATTTTTTTTAAACTACAATCCTTGCTCCCCCTGTTAAGGGGGAGAGGGCCGCTTGCGGCGAGGGGGTTATTAATAAAAAAACTTTTTTTAACTACAACCCCTCCGGTTCGCTTCGCTCACCACCTCCCCTTTCAGGGGAGGCAAGTTATTTTTTCTCCAAGAGAGGATATTTTATTTTTCATTGAGCATTACACAATAACCCGTTACCGTCAAAATATATTCGTCCACAGCACTGGCCGGAGCATTAGGAGCTGACCATGAAATTTTCGCCGGTGAACATGAACCGTCAGAATAAAAATAAATTACTTCAGGCTCAAACCGCCAGCCCGAATTATCCGGAAGATTTTTCATGTTTAATTTCTGCCACTCAAGCACAACCGGACGCTTCTCACTCGTTCCTAAAAATGAAGCTAAACTGTTCACTTCAACTTCACGCTTAATCAAAGCTTCGGCCAAAATAT
>JAFSSV010000189.1 GCA_017450825.1 Synergistaceae bacterium | reverse complement strand
GTCAACAAGCTGACATCCCCCATTAACAGAGGGGACGAGAGAGTATTTCAAGATATTTATTCCCTTTACACTCTTGCCTCCCCTGAAAGGGGAGTTGGTGAGCGAAGCGAACCGGAGTGGTTAATTTTTTGTAAGGGGAGGTGGCAAAAGGCCGGAGGGGGTTGTGGTTAAAAAAAGGGGAAGTGCTGAAATGAGCCGGAGGGGTTGTATAGAAAATAAATTGTGTTTACTATCAACAAAAAAAATTGCCTCCCTTTAAAAGAGGGAGGCTTTTTTATTAGCTGCTCATGTGTTCGAGCCGTCTGAATAACATGTCTTTATCGTGGCCAAGTATCAAAGTTAATGACGTTGCTGTCCTGTCAGGGTGAACAAGCGCTGAATTAGTTATCCCGCAAAGTTCAGCCAAGGCCTGCGCGCCTCGCTTGATACTTTCATCGGCATCGGGCGGATAAATTATATTTGTTGCCCGGTAATCATAGTGCCGGGCGTTTCCAGTGTAAGGAACTTCAATCCCTATACGCTGAAAAATTTGAGTGGCTTTCCTTCCGAGTCCCTTCTCGCCGTCACCGTTCAAAATTCTTATGCTCATTATCATGTCACGAAGTTCGGCGACTCTTTCCAGTCGTTCCTCCCGTTCGTTCGCATTCTCAGGGGAGATGTCAATGTTAATCGCCGGATTGTCTTCAAGCAGGCTTTCTTCAGCCGGAGGAAGCTTCGCCGCCAACTGCAAAGCAAACGCGTTATTATCCAAAATCCAATAGCTTATATTCTTACTGAAGCCCACTTTGCCCGGAGCCATGAACATAACGATTCGATCAGGCGAAAGGGAACTAGTAAACTGTAATAATTTTAAAGCCTCAAGCGGCGCAAGGTCAGTATCAATAGCTTCGATTAACTCGCTTATAATCGCCGGCGCTCTAAGAATAATACTGGGCGTTTTGATCTTCTGCATCATTGCGTCAATAAATTTTTGCTGCCGCTTGACGCGCCCAATATCTCCCAAAGGATCATGACGAAATCTCACGTAGCCAAGAGCCGTCTTGCCGTCCATGTGCTGCTGGCCCTTCTGAATATTAATAAATAACTTTCCTGAATAATCGTTGTAGTGCAATCTCTTATCAACATAAAGATCAACGCCGCCGAGAATATCAACTATGCGCGGAAAACTTTTGTAATTAATCTTTACAAAATAATCAATCGGAATGCCCGTCAAGTTCACGATAGTTTCTCTAAGCAATCTCATCCCACCGTAGACATAAGCATGATTAATTTTGTCCCAGCTCCGGCCCGGAATATAAACGCGGGAGTCACGAGGTATCGAAGCAATCCTTACGCCTTTATTAACCGAGTCGAAAATCGCAAGCGCTATCGCGTCAGTCCGTGAGGCTCCGTCAACGTTATCAAGTCCAACGATTAAAATATTAACTGTGTCGCGCCCGGCCGGAGAAGAAGGGGCCTGCTCTTGAGTCGTAACTTCAACGGCCGCAAGTTCAGAGTCGCCTGAAATTTTTTCGTCGCCTGACAAGACTAAAGGCTGAATAACCTGTCTGATTTTTGTAATTGCTTTAGGAACAGGCAAAGTACTTGGATCGTTAATGACTTCCATAACGCGTACAGCAGCGCCCGCCAAAGTCGAACTGATCACGATTAAAATTATTCCCAAGATTTTTAGAACTCTCATTACTTCACTCCTAACTATTTTTTTTATAGAGTCCGTTTGATTCGATATAAATTTCTACTAGATGGGGCACTAAGAATCTTATACCGCGTCCGTCGCGTGAACGCTGTCGAATTTCTGTACTTGATATTGCGAACTGCGGTATCTCTATATATTTTAACTTATCGCGAATAAATTTAGGCAGTGTTTCTATACCGCTTACGGGATAGCCGGGCCGCCGGGCTGTAACGAGCGTGCAAAGCTCCGGGATTTTTTCATACTCAAACCATGAAGTTATGGAAAGCATAGCATCAAGGCCGGTTATGAAATATAAGTCTTCGGGTTTTATTCCGGTGTTTAAAAATTCTCTAAGAGTGTCTACTGTGTGAGTGGGTTCTTTGCGGTCGATTTCGATTCTTGAGACGGAGTATTCAAGCACGCCTGCAGTAGCTAAGAGAGTCATCGCGTATCTGTCTTCGGCGCTTGTAATAAAATGATCGCGCTTGTAAGGCGGATCACCCGTAGGAACAAAAATAAGCCGGCTGATTCCTAAAGTCCTTCGGGCCTCTTCAGCGGCTAACAGGTGCCCGTAGTGTATAGGGTCAAAAGTCCCTCCCATTATTCCTGTTTTCATGACTGAAAAAATTTTTTTAATTCACTAGCTCAGGCTCGAAGTCAAATTCTATATCGCCTATAAAAACTTTGTCGCCTTCTCTTGCTCCGGCGGCCTCAAGGGCTTCTTCAACGCTAAGAGATTTCAAGAGCTGTGAGAATTTTTGCAGCGCGTCCTCATGTTCAAAATTTATACGGGCGACAGCTTTCTCAAAATTTTCATGTTCGACTCTGAAATTTCCGTCTGAAAGCTTTATTATTTCTACGGGCCTGCGGCTCTTGCGTGAAGATTTTTTAGGAACAAGCTCAATGATTTCTCCGGTGTCTTCGTTTGCTTCAGCTTCAAAGACAGACTCATTCGCCGGAGTCCTGCGTACGAGTTCGGCGATATTTTTTATAAGCTCGGGGATATTCTCACCGCTCAAGGCGCTCACGGCCATATAAGCAAGCGAATTTTTTTCGGCTTCTTCTTTTAATAAACGCGAATTTTCTTGAGTGCCTTCGAGGTCGATTTTATTTCCGATTACAATGCAAGGGCGGGAGGCTAAATCAGCTCCGTACTCTTTGAACTCGTTAATAAGCGCGTGAAAATTCTCGACCGGGTTATCCTGCGACAAGTCTATTACGTGCAAAAGGATTCGAGTCCTTTCAACGTGCCGCAAGAATTGCAGGCCGAGTCCCTTTCCGTCGTGAGCGCCTTCGATAAGTCCGGGCAAGTCAGCTATGACTACTTTGGCATCGTCAACGGCCAAGACTCCGAGATTGGGCGTGAGGGTCGTAAAGGGATAGCCGGCGACTTTGGGCTTTGCTCCGCTGATAGCGGCGAGTATGCTGGACTTTCCGGCGTTAGGGAAGCCGGCGAGGCCAACATCAGCAATTAATTTTAATTCCAGCAGTAAATTTTTTTCTTCGCCCTTGTCGCCCTTCTCGGCAAATTTTGGAGCGCGGCGGGCTGAATTTGCGAAGTGAGTGTTGCCTCTTCCGCCCTTGCCTCCGTGAGCTGCAATAAATTTTTGTCCCGGCTCAACAAGATCGGCCAAGAGTTTATTATGATTGTCTGCGTCTTTGACGAGAGTCCCGCAAGGCACAAAAATTTTCAAGTCTTCGCCGTTTGAACCTGTCCTCATTGCTCCTGCTCCGTGTCCAGCGTGCCCGGCTTGAAATCGCCGATCATATTCAAAATCCGCAAGGGTTACGATCCCTCCGACGGCTTCAAGAATAACATCGCCGCCCTTGCCTCCGTCACCGCCGTCCGGGCCGCCCTTGGGGACAAATTTTTCGCGGCGGAAACTTAATGCTCCGTTGCCTCCGCGCCCGGCAGCTACGAAAATTCTAGCTATGTCTACAAATTTCATGTTGTTTTTTATAAAAAAGCCTCCCTTATAAAAAAGGGAGGAAGATTATTTTTCACGGTGAATAATAATTATTATTCCGGAATGACCGAAACAAATTTCCTTGTGCAGCTCTTGTGATAATTCACCTTGCCGGGGACGAGCGCGAAGAGCGTGAAATCTCTTCCCTGTCCAACATGCTTGCCCGGGTGAATTTTTGTTCCGCATTGCCTTACTAAAATGCTTCCGGCGGTGACGCTTTGACCGGCATAGACTTTAATTCCGCGGTACTTGGGCTGGCTGTCGCGGCCGTTGGTCGAACTTCCCTGCCCTTTCTTATGGGCGAACAACTGTAAATCAAATTTGAACTTCATTATTAAATTTCCTCCGAAAAAATTTTTACGTGTTTGGGATTGTCGGCGGCGATAATTTTCAGTGACTCGGCGATAGTTTGAATCAAGAGCGAAAATTTTTCACTGGCTTGAACTTCGGGCGGCCAAGAAATTTTTATCAAAGGCGTTTTCTTTTCAACGCTGAAATTAATTTTTTCAGCCTTTGCGATTTCTGTTAGGCCAAGTAACAGCGACTGCATTAAGACACTGACGGCGGCGCAGATAATATCGCGTCCCCTGTCTGCGTAACCTGAATGACCTTTGCTTTCAATCCCGACGAGATTTTTATCTTGATAGAAAAATCTTAGGGCTATCAAGAAATCTTATGCCTCGATATTTTTGATTACTACTTCGGTGTAATATTGCCTGTGTCCGTGCATTCTGCGCTCGTTCTTCTTGCTCTTGTACTTATAGACAAGAACTTTATCAGCGCGGGCCTGCTTGACGATCTCGGCTGTGACTCTTGCGCCTGTTAAGTAGGGATTGCCGAAGCGAGGTTCAGTGCCTTCGCCGCCAACGGCCAGGACTTTATCAAAAATAACTTCGGTGCTTGTTTCGCCGGAAATTTTTTCGACTCTGAATTTGTCGCCGACGCTTGCGCGGTATTGTTTGCCGCCTGTTTCGATTACTGCATACATGATTAGATAGTTATCCTCCTTCGCTGAAGAAAGGCTCACGAAAAATTTTTTTGCGCGTGAATTCTTTTTGCCTTCTTCATGCGTGAATTTGCAATGCAAAGAATTATATCAGAAATTTTTTAACAAGACCCCTCCGGCCTTTCAGGCCCCCCTCCGGTTCACTTCGTTCACCACCTCCCCTTTTTTAACCACAACCCCTCCGGCCTTTCAGGCCAACTTTTTTTATTAACAACCCCCTCCGCTTCACTTCGTTCAGCACCTCCCCAAGGGGAGGCTTTGTTAGTAATACCCTAAAGCCCCCCTTTTAAGGGGGGAGGGCCGCTTGCGGCGGGGGGATTCCTTACTCAAAAATCGCTTGCGGCTCTTACTCAAAAACCGCTTGCGGTGGTGGAGGTTATTAATAAAAAAAATTTTTAAAAAACAACCCCTCCGGCCTTTCAGGCCAACTTTTTTTATTAACAACCCCCTCCGCTTCACTTCG